>NZ_JBFABE010000006.1:0-19960 GCF_040640155.1 Streptosporangium sp. NPDC023615 | reverse complement strand
GGCGCCTCCGGCCTTCCTGCCCGATCCGGCCATGCCTCCGGAGTCCCTGTGGACCGGCCGCACCGAGGCGCCGCGACCGGCACCGGCGGCACCGGTGGCACGGACGGCCCCCGCCCCCACCGGACGGACCGCGTCCCGCAGGCGCGGGTGCCACGCGTCACACGGCCGGAAGGCGAAGGTGAACCCCTCGCACCACGACTGGGCGTGGGAGGTGGCCGGTTTCGTCATCGCGGTGACGATCGCCATGATCGTCTTCTTCGCCGTACCGATGATGACCGCCCGCTGATCTCCCCGGGCCGTCCGGGCCCGTCCGGGGCCTTCTCCGGGACTCCCCGTTGGAGCCATGGACGGCAGGCGGAGCCGCGGGCGACGGGCGGGACCGCGGACGGACGACGTCTTCGCCGACCGGCCGGACGAGCCGCCACGTACATGGAACGTGCCCGGTGACGGTGCCGGGAATCGGGAGCGCACGGGGGTTGTGACAGCGATCTGTCAAAGCTAGTATCACGGCAACTCTTAGGAAACTTTCTTAAGAGAAGGTTGAGCAAGAGCCTCCAGAAGCGCGACGAAACCCCCCGATCCGTCCTTGAGCTGCGCGAACCTCGTCGATGCGAGCCGTCGTCGAGGGAAGGTCCGACCGTCCGGACGCACCACACCCACCGGTTCCACCCCTGGGAGCGATCATGCGACGCACCCGTGCGCCTTTCGTCCTGACAGGGCGGGAAAGCCTCCCGCGCGGGCCGATCGCGTCCCCGGTCACGTGCCACGCCGCCACGGCGGGGCGACGACCGGGGGCGACGGCCCCGGACGGGGCGAGGCGTCCCGGAGGTGGGACGACCCGGTGTGACGCGACGGTTCCCGTACGGACCGGTCCCGTCGCCGACCCTCCGCGGCCCTGGCCGCACGAAGGAGTGATCAAGTGTTGAGACAGCGCATCATGGCCGGCCTCGCCGCCCTGACGGTCACGGGCGGGCTCGCGGTCGCCCTGCCGATGGCCTCCGCCTCCGCCAAGAGCGCCTCCGGGAGCGCCGCGGAGAGCTCCGTCGGCGCCTCCGCCCGGAGCGCCGCCGCGAACTGCGTGGCCGCGTGGAACTCCTCGACGGTCTACACCAACGGCATGACCGCCTCCCACAACGGCCGCAACTGGTTCGCGCAGTGGTGGACCCAGAACGAGGCGCCGGGCACCAACTCCGTGTGGGCCGACAGGGGCGCCTGCGGCGGCGGCACCACTCCCCCGCCCTCGGGCAACTGCAACCACCCGAACTGGGCGGCGGGCACCTGGTACACCGCCGGGAGCATCGTCAGGTACACCGACGGCAAGTACTACCGGGCCGAGCACGACAACCCGGGCTACGACCCGGTGATCAGCACCTGGTACTGGGAGCCTCACACCTGCGGCGGCACGACGCCCACCGATCCGCCCCCCACCTCGGGCTTCGTGGTGAGCGAGGCGCAGTTCAACCAGATGTTCCCGAACCGGAACCCCTTCTACACCTACAGCGGCCTGACCGCGGCGCTGAGCGCCTACCCGGGCTTCGCCAAGACCGGCAGTGAGACCGTCAAGCGCCAGGAGGCCGCGGCGTTCCTCGCCAACGCCAACCACGAGACCGGCGGCCTGGTCCACGTCGTGGAGCAGAACACCGCGAACTACTCGCACTACTGCGACAGGAGCCAGCCGTACGGCTGCCCGGCCGGCCAGTCGGCCTACTACGGGCGCGGCCCGATCCAGCTGAGCTGGAACTTCAACTACAAGGCCGCGGGCGACGCGCTCGGCATCAACCTGCTCGCCAACCCCCACCTGGTGCAGAACGACGCGTCGGTGGCCTGGAAGACCGCCCTGTGGTACTGGAACACCCAGAACGGCCCCGGCACGATGACCCCGCACAACGCGATGGTCAACGGCCACGGCTTCGGCCAGACGATCCGCAGCATCAACGGCAGCCTGGAGTGCGACGGCCGCAACCCCGCGCAGGTCCAGAGCCGGATCGCCTCCTACCAGCGCTTCACCCAGATCCTCGGCGTCACCCCCGGCGGCAACCTGAGCTGCTGAACCACCCCACCGGCGATCTGAGCCGCCGAACCACACGGGCGGCGACCTGAACCGCCGAACCACCACCGTGCGCCCGGCCCCCGGGCGCACGTTCCCGCCCCCGTGGCTCCCGTCGCCGCGTGGGCCCCGACGGCCGCGTGTCCCCTGCCGGGCACGCGGCCGTCCCGCCGCCGGAGGGGCTCGCGACCCGCTCCGGGGCGCGCTCCCGGAAGTTCACCCCCACCCGGCCTCCGACGCTCACTCCGAGGACAGCACCAGCCCGCTGGTCGGCACGCCCGTTCCGGCGGTGACCAGCACGTTCCTCACGGAGGGGACCTGGTTGACCGAGGTGCCCCGGACCTGCCGCACGGCCTCGGCGATCCCGTTCATGCCGTGGATGTACGCCTCGCCGAGCTGACCGCCGTGCGGGTTGACCGGCAGGCGCCCGTCGATCTCGATGCCGCCGTCGGCGACGTAGTCCCGCGCCTCGCCGCGCCCGCAGAAGCCCAGCTCCTCCAACTGGGTCAGGACGAACGGGGTGAAGTGGTCGTACAGGATGGCCGCCTGCATGTCCGCCGGGCCGAGCCCGGACTGCTCCCAGAGCCGGCGGGCCACCACCCCCATCTCCGGCAGGCCGGTCATGTCGTCGCGGTAGTAGCTGGTCATCATCATCTGACCGGCGCCCGAGCCCTGGGCCGCGGCGGTGATCAGGGCCGGTGACCTGCGCAGGTCCCTGGCCCGCTCGGCGGAGGTGACCACCAGCGCCACCGCGCCGTCGCTCTCCTGGCAGCAGTCGAGCAGGTGCAGCGGTTCCGCGATCCACTTCGACGCCTGGTGCTCCTGAAGGGTGATCGGGCGCCCGTGGAACCACGCGGCCGGGTTGGTGGCGGCGTGCCTGCGCATGGCGACCGCCACCCGGCCGAAGTCCTCGGAGGTGGCGCCGTAGACGTGCATGTACCGCCGGGCGAACATCGCCACCCAGGCGGCCGGGGTCATCAGCCCGTACGGCACGTGCCAGCTCATCTCCAGCCCCTGGGAGGAGGGCTCGCCGCCGATGCGGGCGTCGGGCCTGCCGAACCGGTGGCCGGATCGCTCGTTGAACGCCCGGTAGCAGACCACGGTCTCGGCGACCCCGGTGGCGACGGCCATCGCCGCGTGCAGCACGGTGCCGCAGGCCGCGCCGCCGCCGTAGTGGACGCGGGAGAAGAACGACAGGTCACCGACGCCCACCTCGCGGGCCACGGCGATCTCCTGGTTGGCGTCCTGGGTGTAGGTGACCATGCCGTCCACGTCCGCGGGCGCCAGGCCCGCGTCGTCGAGCGCCGCGAACACCGCCTCGGCGGCGAGCCGGAGCTCGGACCGGCCTGACTGCTTGGAGAACTCGGTCGCGCCGATCCCGGCGACGGCCGTGCTCCCCGGGAGGGAGACCACGGTGATGGGGCCTTTCTGCGTCAGGGGGCGGGGAGGGAGAACCTGACGGTGCCCGAGGCGTGGTCGCCGAGGCTGACCCTGCCCCGCACCTCGGCCGTGAACTCGCCGTCCGCGCCACCGCCGCCGCCCTCGCCGGCGAGCACGGTGCCGGTGAAGACCAGCCGGTCCCCCGCGTACGCCGGGACGCCGAGCTTCACGTTGATACCGCGGATGATCGCCTCGGGCCCGGCCCAGTCGGTGACGTAGCGCTCGACGAGACCCATGGTGGTCAGGATGTTGAGGAAGATGTCCTTCGACCCCTGCGCCCGGGCCCCCTCCACGTCGTGGTGGACGGGGGTGAAGTCCATGGTCGCCAGCGCGGTCGAGACGACCACCGTCGGGGTCAGCTCGATCGCGAGTTCCGGCAGCAGGGTCCCGCCCCGCACCTCGTCGTGGGTGAGTGTCCGCATCACGCCTCCCGGGGGGCCCACATGGGCAGGATCAGCTCGTCGTCCATCTGGTGATACGTCACGCGCACCGGCATACCGATACCCACTCGCGCGACGTCGCAGTCCACCACGTTGCCCACGATCCGTACCCCTTCCGGCAGTTCCACCACGACCACTACGAAAGGGGGGTCAAGTCCTGGAACCGGCGGGTTGTGGTGGATCACGTAGCTGTAGACCTCGCCCTCGCCGCTCGCCGTCACGTACGTGCGGGCGGTGGAGCGGCACGAGGGGCAGACCGGTCCCGGCGGGTGGCGGAGCTCCCCGCAGTCGGCGCACCGCTGGATCCGCAGTTCGCCCGCGGTGACGCCCTCCCAGAAGAACGCGGTGTCGGCGTTGACCGCGGGTCTCAGCGGGTACGGCTCGCGCGGGGGCGCGTCCCGCCCCGCCACGGCCCCGTTCCCGTCCGGCGCGACCCCGTTCCCGTCCGCCGGCGGCTCACCCGTCGGCGGCTCGCCCGTGGAGGACCCGTTCGGCCGGGGCGTGCTCGCGCCGGGGTTCCCCCGGGGGGCGCCGGCGCGTTCCCTGGGCCGGAACTTGAGCACCCGGAACAGCATCTCGGCCACGGCCTCGCCGCCGACGTACCAGGTGACGTTCCAGGTGACGAAGTAGCCCTCGCCGAGCGCGGTCCGCTTCGGGCCGGTGATGCCGGCGAACCGGGTGGCCGGGACCGGGGACTCGCCGAGCCGCAGGTAGCGGTGGTAGGTCTGCTCGCAGTTGGTGGCGACCACACCGGTGTGGCCGTTGTCGTCCAGCATCGCCAGGACGGGGTCCACCGGCGTGCCGGCCCGCCCGGCGTCGCGGTCCAGTCCGGGCATGGTCCAGACCTGGATCATCGCCGGGGGCGCCACGATCTCCCCGTGCACCCCGGCGGCGGCCGCCCGCGCGTCGGTGTAGAGCGGGTTGGCGTCGCCCAGCGCGCCGGTCCAGTGCCGGATCATCGGCAGGTTCACCGGGTCCGCCGCCGCGGCGCCGTACACCTCGCCCAGGGCGGCCTGGCGCGCGGCCAGGGCGGTGAGCCGCTCGTGCAGCGTGCCCGGGCCGGTCGCGGGGCCGCCGGTCGTCGCGGTCATCGGGGCGGCCTCGGCAGGCTCAGGCCGAGCATGGCGATGAGTTCCCGCTGCACCTCGTTGACGCCGCCGCCGAAGGTGAGCACGAGCCCTCCCTTGGCCCCCCGGTCGACGCGCTCCATCAGGTCGGCGGTCTCGGCGTCGGACGGGTCGCCGAAGCGGGCCAGGGTCTCACCGACGATCCGGCCGACCTCCTGGATCCGCTCGGAACCGTATACCTTGGTGGCCGAGGCGTCCGGGGCGCCCAGCCAGCCCAGGCCCATGTTGGCCGCGACCTGCCAGTTCAGCAGCTCATTGGTGCGGAAGTAGGCGTAGACGCGGCCGAGGGCGCGGCGCACCGCGGGCTCGTCGATCGCGCCGGTGCGGCGCGCCCAGGCCAGGAACCGGTCGTAGATGTGGGCGATGTTGCCCGCCGGGCCGAGCGTGACCCGCTCGTGGTTGAGCTGGTTGACGATCAGGTCCCAGCCCCGGTTCACCTCCCCCACCACCATGTCCACCGGCACCCGCACGTCGGAGTAGTAGGTGGCGTTGGTGTGGTGGCGCCCGTCCATCGTCATGATGGGCGTCCAGGAGAAGCCGGGGTCGGAGCAGTCGGCGATCATCATGGTGATCCCGCGGTGCTTCCTGGCGTCGGGGTCGGTGCGCGCCGCCAGCCAGATGTACTGGGCGTAGTGGGCGCCGGAGGTGAAGATCTTCTGCCCGTTGACGACGTAGTGGTCGCCGTCGCGGACCGCGCTGGTGCGCAGGGACGCCAGGTCGGTGCCGGCCCCGGGCTCGCTGTAGCCGATCGCGAAGTGGCACTCCCCGGCGAGGATGCGCGGCAGGAAGAAGTCCTTCTGCGCCGGCGTGCCGTACTGCATGAGGGTCGGCCCGACGGTCTGCACGGTGATGATCGGGTACGGCACCTCGGCGCGGGCGATCTCGTTGGCGAAGATCTGCTGCTCCAGCGGGCCGAGCCCGCCGCCGCCGTACTCCTTCGGCCAGCCCAGCCCGAGCTTGCCGTCGCGGCCCAGGGTGCGGCAGTGCTCCATGTACGCGTGACCGAACGGGTCGGTGGCGATCCTCTTCCGGTCCTCCTCGTTGAGGCAGGACCGGAAGTAGTCGCGCAGTTCGGCGCGGAGTTCCTTCTGCTCGGGGGTGAGGTCGATCAGCATCAGACGAGCGCTCCGATCGTGTCGAGCCGGGCTTCGACCCCGCCCAGCAGGTGGGCGTGGTGCCTGCCCCAGGCGAAGTAGCGGTGCAGCGGGTAGGTCACGTCCACGCCGATCCCGCCGTGCAGGTGCTGGCAGGTGTAGAGGGCGCGCAGCCCCTCGTCGGTCGCGGTGAGCGCACCCACCGCGAGGTCGGCCTCGGCCCCCTCGTCGTCGCCCCGCTCCAGCCGCCACGCCCCGGACCACACGGCCACGTCCAGCGCACGCGCGGCGACGTAGACGTCGGCGATCTGCACGGTGACCGCCTGGAACTCGGCCAGTGCCCGGTCGAACTGCCTTCGGGTCCTGACGTACTCGGTGGTCAGCTCCAGGGCGCGGGCCAGCACGCCGGAGAAGACGGCGATGTTCCCGGCCGTCACCGCCCGCCGCAGGCCGGCGGCGGCCGTTCCGTCCGCGGCGCCGACGAGCTCGCCGGGTACGCCCCGCAGGGTGAGCGCGGCGGCCGGCTCGCCGGTGGAGACCGGCACCGGGCGCGTCTCCACGTCGGCGGGGTCGACCAGGAACACACCGGTCCCGGTGGGCGTCCGGGCCGTCAGCAGGATCCTCGACGCCCCGGCGGCGTGGGGGGTGGTGCCCTTGGCGCCGTCGAGCACCCAGCGGTCGCCGTCCGCCCGCGCGGTCGTGGCGGGCGGGGCGCCGAGGTCACGGCCCGGCTCGGACGGGGCCACCGCCAGCGTGATCTCGCCCTCGGCCAGCGGGGCCAGCGCCTCGCGCTGCTCGCGGGAGCCGTGGGCGGCGACGACCTGGGCGGCGACCAGGCTCGATTCGGCGGGGACCGGGGCCACGTGGGCGCCGATCTCCCGCAGCAGGACCGCCGTCCCCACCGGTCCCAGCCCGGCCCCGCCGGCCTCCTCGGGCAGGCAGGCGCCGAGCAGCCCCGCCCCGGCCAGGGAGCGCCACAGCGCGGCGTCGTAGGGGGCGCCGCTCTTCTCGTGCGCCTCCAGCCTGGCGACCGTCACCTCCTTCCCGAGCAGGTCGGCCGCGAGCTCGCGCAGGTCGGTCCGGGTCTCGTCAAGGGTGAAGTCCACGCGCGCTCCAGGGGTGCCGTCTGCCGTTCCGGATGAACTCGTCGTCGATGCGGGTGATGTCGGCGGGGGTGAGGGGCCGCCAGGCGTCCTGCCCGGGAGGCCGCCACCAGACAGGGTCGCCGGTGTCGCCGGTGTCGCCGGTGTCGCCGGTGTGCCACGCCTGCTCGGCCAGGACCCGTTTGACGACCTTGTGGGACGCGGTCTGCGGCAGCTCGGCGGCGATCCGCACGTAGCGGGGCACGGCCTTGGCGCCCAGGTCCCCGCGGGAGGCCAGGAACGCCGCGAACGCCTCGGGGGCGAAGGCGCCCGCGAGCACCAGGGCCGCCATCACCTGGTCGCCCGCGGCGGCGTCCGGGACCGGGTAGACGGCCGCCTCGACCACGCCGGGGAACTCGCGCAGCACCGCCTCGATCGGGGCGACCGCGAGGTTCTCGCCGTCCACGCGTAATCGCTCGGTTCCGCGCCCGGCGAAGAACACGTGGCCCTCGGCGTCGGCGTAGGCCAGGTCGCCCGACCAGAACGCGCCCTGGCGGACGCGCTCGCGGTCGGCCTCGGGGTCGTCGTAGTAGCCGTCGAACAGGCCGGCCCCCCGGGTGTTGACCAGCTCGCCGACCGCCTCGCCGGCGTTGAGCAGCCGCCCGTCCTCGAAGAGGGCGGGCGGGCAGCGCCGCCCGGTGAACGGGTCGCGGATCTCGACCCCGTCGGGGAGCCTGCCCAGGCTGCCGGGCGGCCCGGCCGGGTCGGGGGTGATCGTGACGCCGGTCTCGGTGGACCCGAAGCCGTCGATGACGTGGCAGCCGAACCGCTCGGCGAACCGGCGGACCGCGACGGCGCTCCCCTCGTTGCCGAAGGCGATCCTCAGCGTGTTGTCCGCGTCCCCGGGCGTCTCGGGGGTGGCCAGCACGTAGGAGAGCGCCTTGCCCACGTAGTGCAGGTAGGTGACCCCGTGGCGCCGGACGTCGGGCATCAGGCCCGAGGCCGAGAACCTCCGGCGCAGCACCAGCGTCGCCCCCGAGGCCACCGCCGGGGCGTACGCGGCCATGATCGCACCCGAGTGGAACAGCGGCATCGAGCAGTGGACGACGTCGTCCGGGGAGAGCATCGCGGCCAGGCTCGTCCCGGGCACGGCGATCTTCCGCTGGGTGATCCTCACCGCCCTGGGGCGCCCCGACGTGCCCGAGGTGAAGATGAGCATGATCAGCCCGGCGGTCGGGACCCGGTCCGGGGGCGGCCCGGGAACCCGGAGCGCGGCGACCTCGGCGGCGAGGGCCTCGTGGCGGGGGTGCCCGGGCTCGTGCAGGATCAGGTCGACGTGGGTGGCGTCCGCGTCGCGGGCGAGCTCGGCGGCGCTCCTGGTGGTGTTCAGCGCGACGATCACGTGACCCGACAGGGCGGCCCCGCCCAGCAGGAAGAGCAGCTCGGGGACGTTGTCGAAGATCGCTCCGACGTGCAGGTTCCGGCCCCCGGCGTCCAGGGCGGCGGCGCGGGCGCGGCACTCGGCGACATACTCGCGCCAGCTCCACGTCCGGTCCTCGAAGACCAGGCCGGGCCGGTCGTCGCCGGCGCGCCGCTCCAGCAGGCCCGCCAGCGTCGTCCCGGACGCCGTCCCCTCGGACGGCCTCTCCTCGGACATCGCACCTCCCGTCAGGATGCCCTCCTCCATCGCGCCGGCCCGCCCGACCGGGACCGGCGTACCGGGGACGGAGGCGGGGCCCGCCCGCCCCGCGCGCGTCACCGGCGCCCGTTCCGGCCCTTCCGAAAAGTAGAACAGATTCTATTCCATGTCCATAGCGAGCCGCCTCCGATAAGCCGGTATATAACCTCCATACGACATATGCCGTGTAAGCACGGGTATCTTTGTGACCGGCGAGTAACCCGCCGGAGTATCCGTAAATCAGATAACGTGTTCTCATGCGTACCCCGCAGGTGACCACGGAGGCACCGGCCGCCGCGCGCCCGGCCGGCAGGCACGCCCCGGGCAATGTCGATCCGGCCATGACCAAGGGGGCATCCGGCGTGCAGAGCGAACCGGCGTCCACCGGCGTCCGCACCAGGAGCCAGCACCAGCGGCGCAAGCGCATCGTCCAGGCAGCCGCCGCCCTCGCCTCACGCGGCGGCGTCGAGGCGATGCAGATGCGGACCGTCGCCGAGCGCGCCGGGGTCGCGCTGGGAACGCTCTACCGCTACTTCCCCTCCAAGATGGATCTCGTCGTCGCCGTCGTCGGCGAGGAGATCGACCTTCTGGAGAGCAGCATCGAGCGCCGCCCGCCCACGGCGGTCGCGGCCTCGGGGCGGGCCGTGGACATCCTGATGCGCGCCACCCGCGGCCTGATGCGCGAGCCCGAGCTCGCCGACGCGCTCATCCGATCACTGATCATGGCCGAGGTCGAGACGCCGTTCGGCGACCGCATGACGGGGCTGCTGCTCCGGGTCGCCGGGGACGACCTCACCGTGGAGACCGCCACCGAGGAGCAGTTCGCGCTCGCCGGCTCGCTCTCCAGCGTCTGGGTGCACGAGCTACTGGAGATGCTCAGGGGGCGGCGCACCTACGAGCAGATCCAGCGGCGCATCGAGATCGCCGCCGACCGGCTGCTCACCGATTTCCGGCCCGCTCCTTCCGCCGGAAACTAGAACCCGTTACAGTCGCAGTCGAAGGCGACTAGAGCGACGTTCTGGAGCGACGCGCGAGCGGGCGGGCCGTCCCCGGCGGGCGCCCGACGGCCGCGAGTTCCGAGCCGGAAGGCGAGGAGATCGTATGGGTGCAGTGATCGTCGAAGCCGTACGGACCCCGATCGGCAGGCGCGGCGGATGGCTCGCCGGGCTCAAGCCCCAGGCCGTCCTCGCCGCGGCGCTGAGCGGTCTCGTCGACCGCGCGGGCGTCGACCCGGCCGCGGTGGAACAGGTTTTCGCCGGCTGCGTCACCCAGGCCGGCGAGCAGGGTGGCCACATCGGCCGGTACGCCTGGCTGTACGCGGGGCTGCCCTACCAGGCGGGCGTCACCACCCTCGACGCGCAGTGCGGCTCCTCCCAGCAGGCCGTGCACCTGGTCGCGGCGCTCATCCAGGCGGGGGTCGTCGAGGTCGGCGTGGCCTGCGGCGTCGAGGTGATGAGCCGGGCGCCGCTCGGCTCCAACGTGCTCCCGGCCCGTCCCCGGCCCGACGACTGGTCCATCGACATGCCGAGCCAGTTCGTCGCCGCCGAGCGGATCGCGCGCCGGCGCGGGCTGACCCGCGAGCGGCTCGACCGGTTCGGCGCCCGCTCCCAGGACCTGGCGGCGCGGGCATGGGCCGAGGGCCGCTTCGACCGGGAGGTGGTCGGCGTGACCGCGCCCGTGCTCGGCGAGGACGGCGAGCCGACCGGCGAGACCCGCCGCGTCGACCGCGACCAGGGGCTGCGCGAGACCACCGCCGAGGGGCTGGCCCGGCTCAGGCCGGTCACCGAGGACGGCCTGCACACCGCGGGAACCTCCTCGCAGATCTCCGACGGCGCGGCCGCCGTGCTGCTGATGAGCGAGGAGGCCGCCGCCCGGCACGGCCTGCGGCCCAGGGCCCGCGTCCTCGCCCAGGCCCTGGTCGGCGCCGAACCGTACTACCACCTGGACGGGCCGGTGGACGCGACCGCGAAGGTCCTCGCCTCCACCGGGATGAGCGTGGCCGACCTCGACAGGTTCGAGGTGAACGAGGCCTTCGCCTCCGTGGTCCTATCCTGGTCATCGGTGCACAAGCCGGACATGGAACGGGTCAACGTCAACGGCGGCGCCATCGCGCTCGGCCACCCGGTCGGCGCGACCGGATCACGACTGATCACCACCGCACTGCACGAGCTGGAGCGGTCCGACTCCTCGACCGCGCTGGTCACCATGTGCGCGGGCGGGGCCCTGGCGACCGCGACCATTCTGGAACGTCTGTGAACGGCGCCCGTGAACGGCGCCCGTGAACGGCGCCTGTGAAGGGCGTCCGTGAAGGGCGCGGGAAGACGCGCCGATGAACAGCGCCCGTGAACGGCGCCGGCAAGGAGCGCCCTTCGCGGGGCGCCGGTAAGGAGCACCACCGTTGAAGTCCCGCCGCAGGCCGTACAGCGAGCAGCGTCCGTTCGACACCGGTGGCGGGGTGTGGAGCGTGCCGGTGCCCATCCCCGGCAACCCGCTCGGCTACACCCTGGTCTACGCGATCGAGTCCCCGGCGGGCCCGGTGCTGGTGGACGCGGGCTGGAACGCGCCCGAGGCGTGGCTGGCGCTGCGCGACGGGCTCGGCGCGGCCGGCATGGACGTCCGCGACGTGCGCGGGGTGGTCGTCACCCACTTCCACCCCGACCACGCCGGGCTGGCCGGCCAGGTCAGGGAGGAGTCGGGTGCCTGGATCGCCATGCACGAGGCCGACGCCACGCTGGTCGGCCTGATGCGCGCCACAGAGGAGAGCACGCACCGCGCCTTCCAGGCCGACATGCTGCGCCGCGCCGGCGCGGGCACCGTGGAGATGGAGGAGGTCACCAGGAGCCGTCCCCGGCCGCCCGCGGCGCCCGACCGCGTGCTGACCGACGGCGAGCTGATCGACGTACCCGGCCGCAGGCTGCGCGTGATCTGGACGCCCGGGCACACGCCCGGCCACATCTGCCTGCACCTGGAGGACGCCGACCGCCTCTTCACCGGCGACCACGTGCTGCCGGCGATCACCCCGCACGTCGGCATCTACCCCTACGACCGGGCCGACGTGGACCCGCTGACGGACTTCCTGGGATCACTGGAGAAGGTCAGGGAGTTGGGCGAGCTCGAAGCCCTCCCCGCCCATGAATGGATATTTCCTGATACGGCGGCGCGGGCGGCCGAGATCGGCGTCCACCACGAGGACAAGCTCCGACGGCTGGCCGAGCTGCTCGCCGAGGCCGGGGAACCGCTGACCATCTGGGAGATCGCCGGGCGGATGACCTGGAACCGCCCCTGGGAGGACTTCCCTCCCTTCCTGCGCGGGATGGCCGCCGGGGAGGCCGCGGCGCACCTGCGCACCCTCGAGGTGCGCGGCCTCGTCCGCAGGACGCCGGGGACCGACCCGGTCCGCTTCGCCATACACTCATAGACATCGGATGTCTGGCGAACCCTGAGGACGGTGCAGCGTGGCGGTCACCGACGCCGCTATCGACAGGATCAAACAGATGATCCTGTCCGGCGAGCTCGCCCCCGGCAGCAGGCTGCCCAAGGAGGCCGACCTGGCCGACCGTCTCGGCCTCTCGCGCAACTCGCTGCGGGAGGCCGTCCGCGCGCTGGCGCTGATCAACGTGCTGGACGTGCGCCAGGGCGACGGCACGTACGTGACCAGTCTGGAGCCCAGGCTGCTGCTGGACGCGATGTCGTTCGTGGTCGACTTCCACCAGGACGACACCGTCCTGCAGTTCTTCCAGGTCCGGCGGATCCTGGAGCCCGCGGCGACCGCGATGGCGGCGACCTCCATGTCCGACGCCGAGGTCGCCGGGCTGCGCGGGCTCCTCGACGACCTGCCCGCCGAGCCGAGCGTCGAGCAGCTCGTCGCCAACGACCTGGAGTTCCACCAGCGCATCGCGGAGGGTTCGGGAAACGCGGTGCTCTGCTCCCTCATCGAGAGCCTCTCGGGCCCGACGACCAGGGCCAGGATCTGGCGGGGCCTCACCCAGGAGAACGCCCTGGAGAAGACCCGCGAGCAGCACGGCGCGATCTGCGACGCCATCACCGCCCGTCAGCCCGAGGTGGCGCGGGCCTGGGCCACGGTCCACATCGCCGGCGTCGAGGAGTGGCTGCGCAGCACCCTCGCCTGACCGTCGTCCCCGGCGCGGGCTTCGCGTGCTTGGGAGCGGCCGTCCCGGGGTAGGCCACGTCGGGCACCGCGAACCTCGACGGCCTCAGGAACCGCGGATCCCCGGAGCAGACGCATGAGCCTCCCCCTGCGACTCGGCCTGCGCGCCAACCTCGCCCAGTTCACCCTGCTCGTCGCGGTCAACGCGCTGGTCGGCGGCATGCTCGGCCAGGAGCGCACCGTGCTCCCCCTGCTGGCCGAGCGGACCTTCCACGTGGCCGCCCACAGCGGCGCGCTCACCTTCATCCTCGCCTTCGGCGTGGTCAAGGCGGTCACCAACTTCTTCGCCGGGACGCTCTCCGACCGCCACGGCCGTAAGCCCGTCCTGGTCACCGGATGGCTCGTCGCGATTCCCGTGCCCGCGATGCTGGCCTGGGGCCCGTCCTGGGGCTGGATCGTGGCGGCCAACGTCCTGCTCGGCGTCAACCAGGGCCTGACCTGGTCGACGACCGTCATCATGAAGATCGACCTGGCCGGTCCCGAGCGGCGAGGGCTGGCCATGGGATTCAACGAGGCCGCCGGGTACGTCGCGGTCGCGGCGACCGCGCTGGCCACCGGGTACCTCGCGAGCGTTCACGGCCTGCGCCCCGTGCCGTTCCTGCTCGGTGCCGCCTACGCCGCCCTCGGCCTGGGCCTGTCGGTGCTGGCCGTGCGGGAGACCCGTGACCACGCCCGGCTCGAGGCGGCCGGACACGGGCGTTCCGATCTGACCGCCTGGCAGGTCGTCCGGCGTACCACCCTGACCGACAGGGCCCTGTCGGCGGCCAGCCAGGCGGGAATGGTCAACAACCTCAACGACGCCGTCGCCTGGGGCGTCTTCCCGCTGATCTTCGCCGCCCGGGGCCTGTCCGTCGCCGAGATCGGCGTGCTGGCCGCCCTGTACCCGGCCGTGTGGGGGTTCGGCCAGATGCTCACCGGCTGGTGGTCCGACCGCGTGGGCCGCAAGCACCTGATCACCGCGGGCATGCTGGTCCAGGCCGTGGCCGTCGTCACGGTGGCCTCCGGCTCCACCTTCCCGGTGTGGGCCGGCGCCCAGGTGCTCCTCGGCGCGGGCACCGCGCTGGTCTACCCGACGCTGCTCACCGCCGTCGGCGACGTCGCCCACCCGTCGTGGAGGGCCCGGTCCATCGGTGTCTACCGGCTGTGGCGGGACGGCGGCTTCGCCGTCGGCGCGCTGCTGGCCGGGGTCGTCGCCGACCTGTGGGGCCTGACCTCCGTCGTCTGGACCACCGCCGCGCTCACCGCCGCCTCCGGCCTGCTGGTCGCGGCCCGCATGTACGAGACCCTCCCGGGGGGTGCGGCCGCCCGGAAGGGGCGGCCCGCGGCGTGACGGGCGCGTGTGTGCCCTCCGGGGACGTCCCCGGCGTGCGGTCACAGCGAGCGGTTCGGGACTCCGATGAGCTCCCCGGCGACGGTCAGGGCCTGCCGGAAGCAGTCCTCGGCCCGCTCCCGGCGCCCCGCCCACAGGTGGACGTGGCCCAGGCCGGTCAGGGCGTTGAGCTCGCCGGCGCCGTAGCCGATCTCGCGGGCGAGGTCCAGAGCCTCCCCCAGGCAGGTCTCCGCCCGGCCGGGGCGGCCGGCCCACAGGCGGGCGTGGCCCAGGCTCACCAGCGCCTCGGCCCGGCAGGGGAGGTCCTCGGCCTGGCGGGCGGCGCGCAGGGCCAGCTCATGGAGGGCCCCGGTGTGGCGGGCGTGGTTCCGCAGGTGACGGTGGAGGCTCATGGACAGGTGCAGGGCGTGGACGGGCAGGTCGTGCGCGGCCGCGTGCTCAGCCGCGGCGAGCAGGTTGAACAGCTCGGCCTCCATCCACCGCGCCGCCTCCGCGGGCGCCCCGAAGAGTGGGGCCGGGGTGGGCGAGGAGCGGCCCGGTGGGTGGGGCGGCGCCTCCAGGGGATGCAGGACCTCCATCGCCTCCGAGGCGGTGTGGACGTAGTGGTCGAGCAGGCGGACCAGGGCGGCCCGCCGCTCGCCCGGGGACTCCTCGGCGTCGGCCCTGGCCACCGCGTAGACGCGGAGCAGGTCGTGGAACCGGTAGCGGCCGGGTGCCGGTTCGAAGACGAGGTTGGCCTCAAGGAGGTCACCGAGGAGCCGGTCGGCGTGCTGGAGGGGGGAGTCGATCAGCGCCGCGGCGGCGTAGACGTCCAGGCCCGACCCGGGATCGCCCTCCGGCAGCGCGGCACGGATGCCGGGTCCTGTCCCGGGACGCAGGCCGAGCAGCCGGAACAGGCGCTGCTGGGCGGATGTGAGCTGCTGGTAGGACAGGTCGACGGCCGCTGTCACGCTGCGCTGCCCGACCTCGAGCTCGGCCAGCCGGCGGCGCTCGTCGCGCAGCCGGTCGACCAGGTGGGCCAGGGTCCACGCGGGCCGCGCGTGCAGGCGTGCGGTGGCGATGCGGAGCGCCAGCGGCAGCCTCCCGCACAGCCCGACCACCTCGGTGATCCGTTCCGGAGGATGATCCGCCCCTGCGACCTGGGAGAACATCGCGATCGCGTCGCCGGTCGGCAGCACGTCCAGCCGGATCCTGTGAGCGTCGTCCAGGCCGGTCAGCCGGCGCCGGCTGGTGATCAGGACCACGCAGCCCGGACTGCCCGGCAGCAACGGCAGGACCTGGTTCTCGGTGGCGGCGTTGTCGAGCAGGATCAGCATGCGCCGCCCGGCCAGCGTGGTCCGCAGCAGGCTGGCGCGGTCGTCCAGTTGGTGGGGGATCCTCTCACCGGGAACGCCCAGGGCGCGTAGCAGCCCGTCCAGCGCGTCGGTCGGCGTGGTGGGCGCCACGCCGTACGTGAAACCGTGCAGGTCGACGAAGAGCTGCCCGTCGGGGAACCGGGCGGCCAGGTGGTGCGCGGCGTGCACCGCCAGCGCGGTCTTGCCGACGCCCGCCATGCCGTCGATCGCCCCGATCACCACGGTCGCCGAGGACCGCGCCTCGTCGCCGACCATGTCGAGCAGGCGGGCCAGCTCCGCGGCGCGGCCGGTGAAGGTGGGCAGGTCGGCGGGTAGCTGCCGCGGGACCGGTGCCGCCTCGCCCGCCGGGGCCGGGGGCCGGTCGGGAACGGAATCGTTGCGCATGATCGCCAGGTGGAGCTCCCGCAGCTCGGCCGGAGGGTCCAGGCCGAGCTCCTCACCCAGCCTCTGCCGGGTGCGCTCGTAGATCTCCAGCGCCTCGGCGGTGCGCCCGGCACGGTGCAGCGCCTGCATGAGCCCACCGGTCAGGCGGGGACGGCGCGGATGCTCGGCGGCCAGCGCCAGCAGCTCCTCCAGCAGGCTCTCGTGCCGGCCGAGCCGCAGCCGTGCCTCGACGAGGTCCTCGACGGCGGTGAGCCGTGACTCGTCCAGCCCCCGGCACACGTTCTCCCTGACCTCCTCGGGGGCGGCCCCGGACAGCGCGGGCCCGCGCCACAGCGCCAGCGCCCGGCTCAGCAGCTCCACCCGCCGCGCGTCGTCGCCGTTCCTGGCCTCGGCGAGCAGGGCGCGGAACCGGTGGACGTCGACGCGCCCGGGATCGCAGTACAGGGTGTAGCCGGCTGGCCCCCGGTCGATCCGGACCCCGGCATGCCTCCCACCGGAACCCGCCACGGCCGCGCGCAGCCCGCTGATGTAGGTGTGGATCATCCCTCTGGCGGTCATGGGCGGATCCTGCGGCCATGTCAGCTCGACCAGCCGCTCGGTGGTCACCTGTTTGTTCACTTCCAGGGCGAGCAGCGCCAGCACGAACCGCTGCTTGCGCACCCCCAGATTCACCAGCCGGCCCGTGGCACTCGCCTGCACGGGGCCCAGCAGAAAGAACTCCAGCAGAACCTCCCCGAGACAAACCTCGTAAATTTCACAGTAAACACCAGATTCCATCAAACCAGAAAGCCCGGTGACCGCAAGAAAATATAAAGATCAACTTAGGGTGACGGCTGTAATCATTGGCCCTACAAGATCTCCGGCCACATGAAGGGAGATAGGTCAGGACCCTTTCTCCTTAATCGCCGTCGCCGTTGTGATGGCCACCGGCCTGCCCTCGCAGGCGTCCGCACCGTATTCGCCGTATTCACGATGTCGCCGATCGTATTCATAAGAGGATGCGCTCTCCGTGGAACTCACAGATACCGAACTCACCGTCGAACGCGCCGCGAGCAAGGGTGCCGGGAGCCGGCGCGGCGTCCCCCGCCCGCCGGCCCGGGGACGGAAGCCGTGAGCGGCCCCAACCGGCCCGTGGTGTACGGACTCAACGACATAATCCTGTGCCACACACAGATCTCACACGTGGACGGTCACCTCGGCCGATACCGCTACCGTGACCACGACGCCATCGACCTGGCCGACGCCTGCAGCCTGGAGGAGGTCTGGTACCTGCTGCTGGACGGGCGGCTGCCCACGGCCGCGCAGCGGGAGGACTTCCTGCGGGAGCTCGAGGGCCTGCGCGAGATCCCGCCCGCGGTCACCGAGCTGCTCCCCGGCCTCGCCCGGCTGGG
The DNA here is from genome assembly GCF_040640155.1 of Streptosporangium sp. NPDC023615. Taxonomy (NCBI): domain Bacteria; kingdom Bacillati; phylum Actinomycetota; class Actinomycetes; order Streptosporangiales; family Streptosporangiaceae; genus Streptosporangium; species Streptosporangium sp. NPDC023615. The sequence goes on along the minus strand of NZ_JBFABE010000006.1, from coordinate 2,424 downwards.
GGACAGGACCGACGGCATCGCCTGGTTGCAGTCGGCCGTCTGCCTGCTGGCCAGGGCCCTGGACTGGGCGCCGGTCCTGGACCTGGACCACGCCGGCCTGCGCCGCCAGGTGCTCCAGGCCACGGTGTCCGCGCCGGTCCTGCTGGCGGCCCTGCACCGGCTGAGGAACGGCCTGCGGCCGGTGGCCCCGGACCCCGCCCTGGGCCACGCGGGCAACGCCCTCTACATGATGACCGGCGAGCCTCCCTCCGAGGAGCACGCCCGCGCCCTGGAGCAGTATCTGATCATCGCCGCCGAGCACGGCATGGCGGCCTCCACCTTCGCCGCGAGGGTCATCCTCTCCACCGGCGCCGACCTCGGGTCGGCGCTGTCCGGCGCGCTCGGCGCGCTGAGCGGGCCTCTGCACGGAGGCGCCCCGATCCTCGCCCTGGAGATGCTGGACGAGATCGGCGCCCCGGACCGCGTGGAGTCGTGGCTGCGCGAGCGACTGTCCAGGGACGAGCGGATCATGGGCTTCGGCCACCGCATCTACCGGACCGTCGATCCGCGGGCCACCACCCTGCGCGAGGTCGCCGCGCGCCTGGGGTGCGATCGCCTCGACCTCACCCGGCGGGTGGAGAAGCACGCGGCCGCCATCCTCGACGAGGTCAAACCCGGCCGGTCGCTGCGCGCCAACGTGGAGCTGTACGCGGCGCTCGTCATGGAGGCGGTCGGGCTGCCCAGGTCCATGTTCTCCGCGACGTTCGCCATGGCCAGGCTGGTCGGCTGGGGAGCCCACCTGCTCGAACAGCACGCGGGGAACCGATTGATCCGGCCGGTCACCGCCTTCGCCGGTGGGCCCGTCCGGCCCGTCCCGTCCCTTTCACAGAGAGGTCGCCCCCATGGCTGACGAGCCCATGACCCGCCGGATAGCCAGGTTCGCCACCTCGGCCAGGTTCGAGGACGTCCCGGCCGACGTGCGGGACACCCTGAAGATCCGGCTGCTGGACGCGCTGGGCTGCGCCATCGGAGCCCTGGACGGGTCGCCGATCGCGATCCTGCGGGAGGACCTGACCGAGTTCGGCGGCCCGCCCCTGGTCTCCCTCATCGGCGGCGGGCGCACCTCCCCCTACGAGGCGGCCCTGTACAACGGCGCCCTGGTCCGCTACCTCGACTTCAACGACTCGTACATCGCCCCCGGGGAGACCTTCCACCCGAGCGACAACATCGGCGCGGTGCTCGCCGCGGCGGAGTACCGCGACCTGCCGGGCAGCGAGCTGCTCACGGCCATCGGCGTGGCCTACCAGGTGCAGTGCCGCCTGGGCGAGGCGGGCGCGGTCAGGTGGCGGCACTTCGACCACACCACCCACGCAGGCTACGCCGCGGGCGCCGGCGTCTCGCGCGCGCTGCGCCTGGACGCCGACCAGGCCTCGCACGCCCTGGCCATGGCCGGTACGGCGCTCAACGCGCTGCGCGTCACCCGCACCGCGCTGTCCCACTGGAAGGGGCTCGCCTACCCGTACGCGGCGGCGGCCACGACCCACCTGGCCTTCCTCGCCGCCCGCGGGCTCACCGGCCCCCTCGGCGCCCTGGACGGCCGCAAGGGTCTCATGGAGGCCGTCTCGGGCCGGTTCGAGGTGGACTGGGAGAACGAGGGCTTCGACCTGATCCGCAGGACGTTCGTCAAGCGGTTCAACGCCGAGGTGCACTCCCAGTCGGCGCTGGAGGCCGCCCTGGAGCTGCGCGCGGAGCACGGCCTCACCGCCGCGGACATCGCCGCGGTGGAGCTGGACACCTTCGACGTGGCCTACGACATCATCGGCGGCGGCAGCGACGGCGACAAGATGCGGATCACCACCAAGGAGGAGGCCGACCACTCCCTGCCGTACCTGCTCGCCGTGGGACTGCTCGACGGGCAGGTGCTGCCCGCCCAGTACGCGCCGGAGCGCATCGTGGCCGACGACGTCCAGGGCCTGCTCGGCCGGGTCCGGATCCGCGCCGAGAGCGGCTACACCGAGCGCTTCCCCGAGGAGCTGGGCTGCCTCCTGCGTGTCCGGCTGAACGACGGCACCGTCCTGGAGCGGGAGAAGCGCGACTACGCCGGGCACTGGCGCCGCCCCGCCGACTGGACCTCGGCGCTGGCGAAGTTCACCTCGCTGACCGAGCGCTTCCTCACCTCCAGGCTGCGCGACGAGATCGCCGACTGCGTGCGGAACGTGGACGAGCGGCCGACGAGCGCGCTGACCGATCTTCTCCGGCGGGTGTCGGGGGACGCGAAGGCCGACGACCGGAGTTCGTGACCGGTCCCGGCACCGACGTGACCGGCGAGGCCGTGCCGGCGGCCCGGGGCGCCCCCCGGCCCCCGACGGGGGCGGAGCGGGGGGGGGGGGTGAGCGGTGCGCCCGGGGGTGGGGGGGTAGGGGGGGGGGGGGGCTATAGTAAAGA
>NZ_JBFABE010000005.1:0-246826 GCF_040640155.1 Streptosporangium sp. NPDC023615 | reverse complement strand
GGCCAACAGCGGCGCCACCTGGACCAACGACATCAGCCACGGCGAGCTGCTGCGCACCAGCGCCGACCAGACCATGACCGTCGACCCCTGCAACCTGCAGCTCCTCTACCAGGGCCGCGACCCCAACGTCAACCCGTCCAACTACGGCCTGCTGCCCTACCGCCCGGGCCTGCTGACCCTGCAGCGCTGACACGGTGACACGGTGACACGGTGACACCGATCCGGCTCCTCACCGGTCGCCCATGAACCGGTCCCGGGCGCGGGGGGTGAGATCCCCGCGCCCGGGGCCCACAAGCGCACCACCCCACCGGGGGAGCGCGATGGTGTTCCGCCGTGTGATGAAGGGGCCCGCGATTCGGTTCTCCGAAACGGCTTCAGATCAGGGCCCCCACCGGGTTTCCGGTGGGGGCCTTTCGCCGTCCCCTCGCCGGCGGCGCCGCGAAGCCGCCGACCGCCTCTTCACCCGCGGGGTGGGGCGAGGTGTGCCGGTGCGGCGTGGTCTCGCCGATCCCTGCCGCCTTGACCACGACCGTGGAGATCGTGCCGACCACGACCAGGTCGCGCCTTACCCCCGCGGAGGCCTTCGTGCTCCGGGAAGGCCTCCGCCGACGCGACGGGACTCGGCCGACGCGACGGATCTCGGCCGACGCGAAGGAGGACGACGGGGCCCGTCCTGCCCGCGAAGGGGCCTCGACGGTCACGCAGGGTGAACATCGGGGTGGTGCCCAGCGGCCAAGAAGCGCACCCCTCTTACGGAACGCGCAACGCATTGTCCGAAAGCCGGGTTGCGGAATCACTATTTAGGACGGGCCCGCATATCGGACTCTCCGTCCAGGAACATGTTCGGTGATTGAATTTTGTACAACGGTTCACCTGGGCGTTCGTGTTCGCCGATGAATCCGCCGTACGGCAGCGAGGTCTGGTAGGTCCCATTTTCATATACTTAGGCGCCATTCGAGAGGCTGCTGCCATACTGAGTGGGAGCGCTCCCGCGGCTTGTGGCCGGAGCCCGTGAACCATCCCGGATCGCCCGTCGTCTGCAAGAAAGGTGCCGATTCTTCATGACGGCACGTGACGAAAGCTCGTCATCCCGGTCACTCTTGGACGGAAGCGACACCACCAGTTTACCCGGGCATGTCGCCGACGTCGTCCTCCGTGGGCGGAGCCCGTGGGCCCGGCACCTGTGGTGGATGTTCCTGGTCGCCGGGGCGGCCGTCGCCGCCCTCGCCTGGCTGACCACCCCCCACGGCCGGGAGACCCAGACGGCGGGGGAGCTCGTGGCCAAGCTGCTCGCGTTCGCCTGCCTGTGCGCGGCCATCGCGTTCTTCCCGTGGGTGTCGTCGCGCCTGTACTGGCTGGTCTACATCCCGTTCGTCTTCTTCACCGGCTACCTGGTCCCGCGGATCAGCTGGTTCTACTTCGGCGACGCCGCGCGCGTGCAGGGCGACAACTTCTACACGCACCTCTACATGTTCTTCTACCCGGCGATCGTCCTCACGGTCGCCGCCGCCTACCGGATCGGTGGCGGCAGTCCGGGGCGCTGCCTGAAGATCATGGCGACCGGTGTCGTCATCCTGTTCTCGGGCTTCCTCGACCTCATGTGGTTCGCCGCCAACCCGGTGGCGATCCCCGAGGTCATCGACGCGCCCCACATCAACGTGTTCACCGGCGGTCCGATCTCGTACGGCGCGACCATCCTGTTCGCCCTCGCGCACGTTCCGATCGTCGTCGTGGTCAACCTGCTTCCCCTGGATCGCTGGATCACCCGCCTGCTGGGGGCCGGGGACCCCGTGCCGGTCCGGTAACCGGCTCCGGCGGCCCGTCTCGACACGGCCGTCACGCCCGCATCTGAAGTCCTTCCGGGAGGTGAGATTTGCCGAACACGCATGCCGGGGCCCGCAGCATCGACATCTCGGTGGCGGCACCCGCGTACAACGAGGCGGACAACATCGCAGCGGCGGTGACGGAGTGGCGCGACTACCTGGAGCGGCACCCGGCGGTCGGCACGTGGGAGATCGTCGTGTGCGACGACGGGAGCACCGACGCGACCGGAGCCGTCCTGGAGGCCCTGCGGGCCGACTGTCCCGAGCTCGTCGTCGTCTCGTTCGACCGCAACCGGGGCGCGGGCGCCGCGATCGCCGCCGCGATCGCCCACACCCGGCTGGACTGGGTCGTGCTGCTCGACTCGGACGGCCAGTTCCCGATCGCCAATCTCGACACGTTCATCCCGCGCATCCAGGCCGGTGAGGCGCTCGCCTTCTCCGGTGCCCGGATCAAGAAGGCCGACGGCATGGCGTACCGGTGGGGATCGGCGGCCAGCGGCGCGGTCAGCAACGCCCTGCTCCGCACCCGCTACCGCGACTTCAACTCGATCTTCAAGGTGGTCAGCGGCCCGCTGTTCCGTGCCCTGCCGCTGGAGTCCGGCGGGATGAACTGCTCGACGGAGATCACGGCGAAGGTCACCGAGCTGGGCCACGCCTGGACGGAGCTTCCCATCGAGCACCGGGAGCGCGGCGGCGGTGCCCGGGGGTGGCGATTCTGGAAGGGCGCGCGGGACCGGGCGCTGTTCGTGGGCTACGTGGGCTACCGCAACTGGCTGCTGCGCCGGGGCGTCCTGCGCGCGCCGGGCACGGCCGGGGCGTCGCCGCTCCGGCCGGTGGCCTCCCGCGTGACGGAGGAGATCTGATGAGCACCCGCCCACGCCCCCTGAGCACGGTCACCATGTTCAGCGGCGGGCGCGGCGGGGCCAGCATCGCGCGCCGGCTGCTGGGCATGCCCGGCCTCGAACTGTCCCTGGTGATCAACGGGTACGACAACGGGCTGTCCACCGGCGCGCTGCGACGTTACCTCCCGGGGATGCTCGGGCCGTCCGACTTCCGCAAGAACTGCCTGCTCCACCTCGACCGCGGCGACCCGCAGCAGGCCGCGCTGATGTCCGTCCTGGAACATCGCCTGCCGGCCGGGATCACACCGGAGCTCCTCGGGGACCTCATCGACGAGATCGCCTCGTCCGGGAGTCACGCGGGCCGTCCTCCGTCCGGCCCGGTCTCCGGTACGCCGTTCGACGCGCTGCGGCCGGAGGCGCGGGAGGAGATCACGCGGGACCTTCGCCTGTTCGCGCGCCGGCTCGGCGCCGAGCCGTCCGGGATCGACCTGGGCGACTGCGCGCTCGGCAACCTCGTGTTCGCCGGCGCGTACCTCCGCACGGGGGAGGACTTCAACGCCGCGGTCCGCTCCTGCGCCCGCACGTTCGGCTCACCGGTCCGGCTGCTGAACGTGACCGGCGGCGAGAACGCCTTCCTCACCGCGCTCAAGCGGAACGGCCGCCTCCTGGCCGACGAGGCCGACATCGTCGCGCCCCAGGACGACGAGGCCATCACCGACCTGTTCCTGCTCCGCCGGCCGATCGACCCCCGGTTCCGGGCCGAGCTGGAGGCGCTGCCCGCCGCGCGGGTGCGGGAGGTCCTGGCCCGTCACCGCGCCGACGTCACCCCGAACCCGGAGGCGCTGGACGCGATCAGGGACACCGACCTCCTCGTGTACGGGCCGGGCACCCCGCACTCGTCGCTCCTGCCGAGCTACCTGACGCCGGGCGTCGCGGACGCGATCGCGGCGAGCCGGGCCGTGGCCAAGGTGTTCGTCGTCAACACCCGGGACGACCACGACATCCAGGGGCTGACCGCGCCCGACCTGGTCGACCTCACCCTGTCCTACCTCGGCGACCCCCGCAACGAGCGGCGCACCGTCACCCATGTCCTGTGCCCCCGTCCCACCACGCCGTCGGACGGCCGGCCGCCCACGCTCCCGGTGCCGCGAGCCCTGATCGACGGCGGCGAGTGGGCCGGGGCGCGGTGGGTCATGGCCGACCTGGAGGACCCCGGACGTCCGGGCGTGCACGGCGGCCGCGGCACGGTCGACGCCCTGACGGCCATCTGCGGCGAGGCGGCACTGGCGGGAGCCGAGTGACCCCGTGGCAGGCCGGCGTGGTCGCCGGCCGCCGTACCTGGCTGTGCGACCTCGACGGCACGCTCGTGGACTCGTGCCCGGCGCACGAGACCGCGTTCCGCCAGGCGATCGCGGAGATCGCGCCCGTCGCGCTCGCCTCGTTCCGGTACGCCGACCACGCCGGCGCCAGCACCGCCGAGGTGGCCTCCCGTCTGGTCCCCGGCGACGCCGCCGCGGCCGGGCGGCTGGCCCGGCGCAAGCAGGGGCTCTACCGCGAGCACGCCGAGGCGGGGATGGTCGCCCCGCTGCCCGGCGCCCGCCGTCTCCTCGATCGCCTCGCGCAAGAGGGGCGCACGGTGTACCTGGTCACCAGCGGCAGCCGCGGGTCGGTCGAGCGGGTCCTTTCTGCCGGCTCCCTGGGCGGCTACTTCCGGGACGTGCTCACCAGCGACGACGTCCCGGTGAGCAAGCCCGATCCGGAGTTCTACGCCTATGCCTGCCGTCGCTGGGCCGTCGATGTGGCCGACGCCGTGGCCGTGGAGGACTCCGCGCACGGGGTGGCTTCCGCGGTCGGCGCCGGGCTGGTGACCCTCCAGGTCCACGCCGCCGAGCCCGCGGCCGGGGCGATCGTCGTGCGGGACCTCGACGAGATCGTGTCCCTCTTCCAGCAGGAGCAGCGGTGAGTGAGCGCGTCTGCGCGGTGATCCCCGCGGCCGGGCGCGGCGCCCGGCTCGGTGCCGACATCCCGAAGATCATGGTCGAGGTCGCCGACGGCGTCACCGTCTGGCACCTGCTCCACCGGCGGCTGCGGCCCCGGGCCGAGCACGTCCACGTCGTCGTCTCCCCCGAGGGTGAGGCCCCGTTCCGGGACCTCGCGGCCGAGGAGATCGGGAGCGGCGCCGTCTCGGTGAGCGTCCAGGAGAGACCGACCGGCATGGGGGGCGCCATCTTCGGCGCCGCCCCGTACTGGGAGCCGTACGACGCGATCCTCGTGGTCTGGGGCGACCAGGCGAACCTGTCCCCGGCGACCGTCGACCGCGTCGTGACCGGCCACCGGGAGGGCGGGCTCACGATCCCCCTGGTGCCGATGGCGGACCCGTACGTCGAGTACGAGATCGCCGGCTCCGCGCTGGTGCGGGTGCGGCAGTCGCGCGAGGGCGACGAGTGCCGCCCCGGCGGGCTCAGTGACGTCGGCGTGTTCTGCCTCGGCACGGACGGGCTGCGGAAGGAGTGGACGCGCTACCTGAGCGAGTCCGCCCCCGGCGCCGTCACCGGCGAGGTCAACTTCCTGCCGTTCCTTCCCCACCTGTCGCGAATCACCGGCCGGCCGCTGACCGTGGTGCCGGTGGACGACCCCGACGAGGCGCGCGGCATCAACACCCGGGCCGACCTCGACTTCGCCCGGCGGGCGTACCTGCGGGACACGGAGGCCGGCGGCCGATGAGCGAGCCGCCGGCCCGGCCGCGTCCCGTCTACGTCGTCTGCGCCGAGACACCGCCTGACGTCGTCGGCGGGCTCGGGCGGTACGCCGAGCGGATGATGGCCGCCATGGGGCGTCTCGGCACGCCCGTCGAGGTGTTCGGGGCCACCGCGCGGCGCGGGGTGCCACGGACGGAGCGGATCGGCGGCGTCACCCTGCACCGGATACGCGTACCCGGCGGTGACCTGGCCGGGAAGCGCGCGCCCGGTGGTGGCGGGGGCGAGGGTGTCACCTGGACGCCGGTGGCCGTCCTGGACGTCGTCCGGATGATCGGGATCCTCGTGTTCAACGTGCGTGTCGCGGCCCGCGTCATCGGGGCCGGCGCCGGGCGGTCGGGGTCGGTCGTCGTCGTGCACGACTGGATGGGCTGCGTCGCCGGGATCCTCTGCCGGGTGCTCGCCCGCACCCCGGTGGTGTTCCACGTCCACACCCGTGAGCTCAACGCCGCCCCCTCCCGGCGCCGGTCCCCGGTGGCGGCCGGCATCGCCGCGCTGGAGGCCGCCCAGGCGCGGACGGCACACCTGATCGTGGTGCCGAGCGCCGGGATGCGCGACGATCTCGTGGCGTGCGGATGGCCGGTCGACCGGCTGCGGGTCATCCCGCACGGCTTCGAGGACCCCGAGCTGTTACGGCTGGCCGCTCTCACCGGCGACGAACGCGAGCGGCTCCGCGCGGAGGTCCGGCGCCGGTACCTGCCCGGCGGGGAGGGACGGCTCGTGGTGTTCGCCGGCCGGCTGTCGCCGCACAAGGGCGTCCGCACGCTGATCCGGGCGGCTCCGCTGATCACCGGGGAGCGCGACGACGTGCGGATCGTGCTCATCGGCGAGCAGTCCCCGCGCACCGACGAGAACGCGGAGGTGGCGCGGCTCATCGAGGAGACGGGCGCCGGCCGCCACGTGGCCGCCGGGTACCGCTTCCTGGACTCCGCCGAGGTGTTCGCCCATTTCCTGGCCGCCGACGTGTGCGTGTTCCCGTCCACGTACGAGCCGTTCGGCCTGGTGGCGATCGAGGCGATGGCGCTGGCCCGGCCCGTGGTCGTCGGCCCCGGCTACTCCCCGGAGGTGGTGGGGGACGGCGCGGCCCGGTGCGGGAGCGACTCACCGGCGGAGCTGGCCGCCACCCTGCTGCGGTACCTGGACGACCCGCGGGCCGCGTCCCTGCTCGGCGAGCGCGGCGCCGCCCACGTCCGCGAGCGGTACACGTGGGCACGGACGGCGGAGCTCACCCTGGCGGCGTACGCCGAGCCGGCCCGGTGACGGGCCGCGGACCGGCCGGGGACCCGCGCGCCCACGTCGCGCGGGTCGCCGGCGAGGACTCGTGGACCGGCCCGCCCGGCATGACGACGCGGGTCGCAGGCGCGCCCCGCACCGGAGGGGAGGCGTGATGGCCCGCGGAGACGTGCGTGCCCGCGTCGCGCGGGCCGTCGACGGCCACCGCTGGGCGGCCGGGCCCACGCTCGTGAGCACCCTGGCCAGCGGTGTCGCGGCGGCCACCACGCTGGTCATCGCCCGCGGGATCGGCGCCGCCGCGTTCGGCCACTTCACCGTCGTCCTGTCGATCGCACTGATCGTCACCGTCGCCATGCTCACCAGCCTCAACTACGTCATGTTCCAGGAGCTGCCGCGCGCCGAACCGGCGGACCGGCCGGCCCTGGTGACGACGGCGCTGTTCTCGACGCTGGTCCTCGGAACGGTCCTGTTCGCCGTCGGGATGCTGGCCGCGCCGCTGCTGACCTCGGCACTGGGCGTCGACACCCGTACGCTCGCCTTCGGCCTGGCGCTGGCGCTGTCGATGACCGTGAACCAGCTCACCGAGAGCTTCCTGCGCGGCCTGAAGAGGTTCACGCTCGTGGCCGCGCTCAAGCTGGCCGTCGCCGTCGCCTACCTGGCCGGTTCGGCGTACTGCCTGCTCGTGCTCGGCGTCGAGGACGCCGAGGTGTACCTGGGCGCGCTCATCGTGACGAACCTCGTCTTCGCCGCCATGGCCGTGGCCGGGTCCGGGGTGGCGCCGCGCTCCTGGTCGCCGGCCCTCGCGAGGTCGCTCTACCGGCACGGCGCGTACGTGACCGTCATCGCCACGTTCACCGCCGTGCTCTTCGGCGTCGACGTGATCTTCCTCAACCACTGGGCCGGGAAGGCCGACGTCGGGGTGTACTCCCTCTACAACGGCTTCCCCAAGCGGCTCCTCGGGGTGGTGTTCACCGACGGGATCGGCCTGGTGCTGCTGCCCATGATGGCCACGATGGCCAAGCCCGCCCTGATGCGGAAGGTCGCGCGGCTCGCGCCGGTCGTCGCGGGGGTCACGACGGTCTTCTCGTTCGCGGCCAGCCTGGTGTTCTTTCTCGTGATGGGCGAGGAGTACCCGTACTCGGTCGGGCTGATGGCGCTGGCGTCCGTGGGCATCGGCGCGCACACCGTCTTCAACCTCTACTTCGTCGCCCTGTCGATGGACGGGGTACGGGGCGCCAAGGTGTTCATCGCCTGCCTCGCCGCAGGGACGCCCGCCGCGCTCGCCTGCCAGGCGGTGTGCATCGCCTGGCAGGGGCTGGTCGGAGGGCTGATCGCGTTCGCCCTGAGCAATCTCATCCTGGTGGCCGTCGTGGCGGTCGCCGCCCGCCGGGCGTACCGGCCGGACGGCCCGGTGGCGGTCACCCCACCCACGAAGGAGGCCGACCGATGAGGATCGCCTGCGTCATCAACCAGTACCCGCCGAACATCACCGCCGGGCTCGGCCGCTACGTCGAACTGATCACGCCGTACCTGGCCCGTGACGACCGGGTGGCCGTCTTCACGCTCAACGACGGCCACCAGCCCGTGCACGAGCGGAGCGACGGCGTCACCGTCTACCGCCCGCTCGGCCGCGTCCTCGGCGCGATCAGCCGGCGCCGGAGGCTCAACCGTACCCGGGGCGCCGAGTTCGCCCTGCTCGCGCTGAACGTCGTGGTCAGCAACTGGCGGTACTTCCTGCGGCTGCGCCGCGTCGCCCGGAGCGAGCGGCCCGACCTGGTCGCCGTGCACGACTCGACGAACTTCCTGTGCGGACTGCTCTGCCACTACGTGCTGCGGCTGCCGGTCGTCTTCCACGTGCACACCACCGAGTACGGCGTCGCGGCGCAGCGCACCGTCAACGACCCGCTGAACGTGTTCGCCGCCGTCGAACGGTGGCTGGCGCGGATCTCCCGGCGGGTCGTCGTCGCCACCCCGGAGGTGCGCGCGGAGCTGATCGCCGCGGGATGGAACCGGTCGCCGATCGACGTCGTGTGCCTGGGCGGGACGTACGAGAAGGTGCTCGCCGACCCCGCGTTCGACCGCGACGCGCTCCGCGCGGGAGCCGTCGCCCTGCGGGCCCGGCTCGGCATCGCCGCCGACGACCCGGTGCTGCTGTTCGTCGGCCGCATCGAACGGCAGAAGGGCGTCTACCCGCTGCTGGAGGCCATGCGGACGATCGCGCCCGCCGTCCCCGGCCTGCGCCTGGTGATCGTGGGCGAGGGGGACGACGCGGGCGTCGCGCGGATCGTCGCCGAGACGGGCCTTCAGGGGCGCGTCCTGACCTCCGGCGGGTTCGTCGACGGCCGGGCGCTCCTGGAGTTCTACGAGATGGCCGACGCCTGCGTCTTCCCCTCGCTCTTCGAGCCGTTCGGCCTGGTCGCCACCGAGGCGATGGCACTGTCCAGGCCCACGATCCTCGGCGACGGGTTCTCACGCATCTTCCTCGACGACCCCGACCGGCCCGCCGTCCGCTTCGTACGCAGCGCCGACCCCGCCGACATCGCCCGCGTCGTGGTCGAGGTCATGACGGATCCGGAGCTGCGCCGCGCGCTCGGCACCCGGGGGGAGAGGTTCGTCCGGGAGAGCCTGAGCTGGAGCAGGGCGGCCGACGAGACGCTCGCGGTCTACCGCGTCGTGCTCGAGGGGACGCCGGTCAGGCCGGTTCCGCCGCGCTCCTCCTGAACCCGGGGAGCACACGCAGCGAGCCGACGGCCAGCCCGGTGACGAGCACCGCGTGCACGGCCAGGTGGACCGCCATGAAATAGACGGTGAACGCCGGGCCGCGCTGCCGGTTGACGAACCGTACGAGCCGCGGATCGGCGAGGACGAACGCCACGACCAGGGCGGCGGGAACGAGGAGCAGGGCGGGGACGAACAGGCCGAACGGCACGCTCGCCAGCGCCAGCGCCAGCGTGGCGAGAGCGAGGGCGCAGGCGAGGATACCGGCGGGACTGTTGGCGTGCTCCGGCTTAGCCGCGCCGCGCCGGCTGGTGGCGAGCGCGAGCGGGATCAGGGGCAGGGCCCTGCGCCACTGCTCGCCGAGGATCGGCAGCAGGCGGCTGCCGTCGTCGTGGCGGCCCACGACCGTGTCGGTGAGCGCGATGCGGCTGCGCACGGCGAGCCGGCTGCTGTACTCCACGTCCTCGCAGTCACGCAGGCGCTCGTCGAACCTCCCCGCGCCGAGCAGCACGTCGCGGCGGATGGCGGCGAGGGCGAAGACGACGCTGTTGACCTCACCGATGTGGCGGCTGCGCCAGTGGACCGCGTGAAGGATCCGGTACCACTCGACCGGCCCGTCGTCGATGAGCGGTTCGGTGTCGTAGACGCCGTGCACGCAGCCGAGCCCGGGGTCGCGCTCCAGGATCTCGACGGCGTTGGCGACCGCGTCCGACCGCAGCGCCACGTCGGAGTCGAGAAAGAAGATGATCTCTCCGGTGGTGGCGTCGACGCCCGCGTTGCGGGCGGCCGAGACCCCCTGGTTGCGGGCCAGCCGGACGACCCGGCAGCCGAGCCGCTCCGCGATCGCGGCCGAGTCGTCGGTGCTGGCGTCGTCGACCACGACGATCTCGTCGGGCGGGCGGGTCTGGGAGAGAACCGACTCCAGGCACAGGCGCAGCGTCTTGGCCGCGTTGTAGCAGGGGACAACCAGGGAGACGCGCGTCATGGGTCCAGCCGTTCGGGGGGTGTCGGTTCACTTCGGGTCAGGTGGCGACGGGGCCGCCTCCGGGTCAGGTGGCGACGGAATCGCCGAGTGCTTCGACATCGCCTTTGACATCGGCTTCGACATCGCCCGAGCGGTGACATCGATGAATCATCGATATCACGTCGTACGTCCCCGCCGAAACCATCGTCCAGATCTTGGACGGCACGATGGTGACGGCGGTGGCGTGGTGCGCCCCGCCGCGGGGGCGGTGGGTCACGGCCGGGTCGTCGTGGCCGTGCGGAGGCGCCGTGCGGCGAGGGCGAGGATCGCGACGGCGATCAGCGTGAACAGCACGTTGCCGACGCGGGCGACGACCGGATCGGTCGTGCCGACGATGGGCGTCAGGAAGAAACCCGACCACGCGTAGGCGACGACTGCTCCCGACGCGGCGGCGAGGACGTGCGCCGCTCCCCACCCTCGACGGCGGCCGTACCACCGGAGCGCGGCCACCGCCACGACCTCGACCGACAGGCAGACGGCGACGCTCACCCAGCCGGGCAGGTGGTCGGCGCTCTGCCGGACGACGCTCGCCGCCACCAGCGAGCCGGCGAGGACGAGCAGGGGCGACGGGACGGAGCCGGGCAGGCGGGACGTCACGGCGCCCGGCCGGACGGCGAACGCGGCGAGGACGAGAACCACGGCGGTCACCGCGGTCGCGATCATCTGGGGCGCGGTCGGCCGGAACGCCTGCGGGCCGGTGCCCGTTCCCGCCGTGTAGAACGTCCCGGCCCAGTAGAGCGCGACGGTGAGCAGGAAGACGACGGAGGTGACCACCAGGCCGCGGGTGCGCAGCCACGGCACTCGCGCCCGGCTCGGGAACAGGGACTCGGCGAGCGCGATCGGCGTGCAGATGCTCCAGACGACGTGCAGCGACAGCACGTAGACCGTCCATTCCGCCCCCATGCCCAGGAACGGAAGGGGTGCCTCGTCGAGCAGGCGGTAGCCGGCGAAGTCCGGGTTGAACAGGGACATCGTGGCGAAGCCCTCCTCCAGCACGCCGAAGGCCCCCGCCAGCAACGCGATGGTGGGCCAGCCCCGGCCGGTGCGCCGCGCCAGTTCACGGATGAGCAGGGCCCCGCAGCCGTAGAGCGGGACGAGGGCCACCACGACGCCCACGGAGGTCAGCGCGATGTCGCCGAGCAGCAGCTCCGCCACGAACGGGGAGAGCAGCAGGAGGGAGACGATCGGCGCCCACAGCCGTCGTTTCGGCTTCGGCCTGTCGCCGGCCGGAGCCGGAACGGCCGCGGTGGGCGGGACGGGATCGGGGAAAGGCGTGTTCTTCGACATTCGATGTCCTCTGGGAAGGTGTTTCGCGACGATGAGGGCGGTGAATCGACCTGTGCGCGATCGCAGACGGACGCCGGGGGCGCCGACGCCGTTGAACTTCCGGATTCCGTACGGACAATGAACAATCTATTCATCGACACCCCTGCTCGTCCCGCAACCGAGTTGCGTCGTACGTCGCCGAGGTTGCCTGTTCGCCGGCCCGGTTTCCGGCCCCGCGACGGGGTGACGGCATCCTTCGGCGGGGAAGGTGCGCGGTCATGACAACACGATCGGCACTCGCCGACGGCCGCGGCGCCGGGTGGGCGGGACATGTCGCGGTGTTCGTCGTCATCGTGGCCTACGCGTGCCTGCAGGTGCTGCTCCACGCCGGGGGGCAGCGGACGTCCGGAGCGCTGGGGCCGGCGGCCGAACTGGTGTTCAACCTCGTCGTCGACGGGCTCCTGCTGTTCGCGCTGAGCCGTCCGCTGGCGGTCGGTGTCCTCGTCGTCCTCGGCGCGACGATCGCACGGGTCGCCGATCTGGCCACGCCCGGGCTGCTGATCTCCACCGATCCGCTCTTCGCGGGCGCGGTGCCGCTGGCGACGCCCATCGCGGTGTGGACCCTGGTCTACCTGCGGTCCACGCCCACGGCGTTCGCCTGCGTCGGCGCGCTGGTGCTGCTGAACGTCCAGCCGTGGGCGCCGACCTGGACCGGCCTTTACGCCGGCCTGGTCTACGCCGTGTTGCCCGCCGTGATCGCAATGTACGTGCGGGCGAGGGCGAGCCTGCTGAGCTCACTGCGCGAGCGTGTCGAGATCGCCGAACGTGAGCGGCACCTGCTCAACGAGAGGGCCATCGTGGCCGAACGCCAGCACCTGGCCGCCGAGATGCACGACGTCGTCACCCATCACGTCACCGAGATCGTCCTGCACGCCGGAGCCCTGCGGACGTCGGCCGACGACGAGGCCGTCAAGGCCGCGGCCCGGCGGATCGGGGACCTCGGCTCCCGGACCATGGTCGAACTGCGGGACCTCATCGGTGTCATGCGGAGCGGCGGGCGGGCCGCGCCGTCAGGGGAGACCTGCGGCCGGGACTGCGGCCGTACGGCGGTCCAGGGGGCCTGTGACCGGGACTGCCGCCGGGGGGCGGCACGGACCGCGGACGACCGAGGCGGAGACCTGGCCGAGCTGACCGGTTCCGCCGGGGCGTCGCTGCGCGTCGGCGGCGACCCCGGTACGGCGTCTCCCGTGATCTCCCGTGCCGCGTACCGGGTGGTGCAGGAGGCACTGACCAACGTCCGCAAACACGCCCCGGGAGCCCGGGTGACCGTCGACCTGCGTCACAGTCCCGAGGCGGTGCGCGTCGAGATCCTCAACACCGCGCCCACCGCGCCCGCCGATCCGTCGCTGGTCGCCAGCGGATCGCATGCGGGGCTGGCGGGCCTGCGGCGCCGGGTGTCCCTGCTCGGCGGCACCCTGCGGAGCGGGCCCACCGAGCAGGGCGGGTACCTGGTCACGGCGGACCTCCCGGCGCTCGTCCCCACCGAGGACCACCGCGAGCGCGAGGGATCGGCCTCTTCCGCCTCGCCTCCGCCGTGAGCCCGGTGCGGGCGGCGGAGCTTCCTCCGGCCTCTCGGCGCGTCCGGCGCGGATATATACGCTTGGGGACATGACCACCCCCCGGCCGGCCGGGCCACCGGACGACACGGGCCCGACCGACGTCGGCGACCATGCCGACGTCGGTGATCGGGCCGACGCCGGCGGCCTGAACGGCGGTGGCGATCGGGCCGGCGACACCGGCGCGGCGCCCGCGATCAAAGTCCTGCTCGTCGACGACGACCCCATGGTCCTCGGTCACCTGCGGACCATCCTGGGGTCGTCCGCCGAGATCGACATCGTCGGCGTGGCGTACGACGGGGCCGAGGCCGTCGAGGAGGTGCTGCGCGGCCGCCCCGACGTGGTGCTGATGGACATCAGGATGCCCGGCGTCGACGGTGTCACCGCCACCAGGGAGATCAACCGGCTGTCCCGCCCGCCCGCCGTCGTGGCGCTGACCACCTTCGACTCGGACGACCACGTGCTGGAGGCGCTGGAGGCGGGCGCGGTCGGCTTCCTGGTGAAGACGACACCGCCCGAGGACCTGCTGGGTCTGATCAAGGTGGTCGCGGGCGGGCACAGCGTGCTGTCGCCCGTGGCCGCGCGACACCTGCTGGAGCGGTCGGCCCGCGCGGCGGACGGCAGGGAGGCCGCGCTCGGCAGGATCGCCGTGCTGAACGACCGCGAGCGCCACCTGCTGGGCCTGGTCGGGCGGGGCCTGACGAACCGGGAGATCGCCGAGGACCGCTTCCTGTCCGAGACGACGGTCAAGAGCTACGTCTCCAGGCTGCTGGCCAAGCTCGAGCTGGCCAACCGGGCCAACGCGGTGCTCCTCGCGCACGAGGCCGGTCTGGTGGACGAGCCGGACGCGCGGGGCGGTCCGTCTCCCGGGCGACGCTGACGTCCTGGCCGGCGCGCCTCGGCGAGAGGACCCGCCCCACGGCGCCGGTCGTTCGATGCGGCTTGACTCTGCCGTCGCGTCAACATCTACCGTCGTGAACAGGCCGGAAGATCCGGCACGGTGACGAGGGGAACGGGCGGGCCATGGCGTGGTCGATCGCACAGGTGGCGCGGATGTCGGGAGTGACGTCGAGGACCCTGCGCCACTATGACGAGATCGGGCTGCTGACGCCCGCCTGGGTCGGCGGGAACGGCTACCGCCACTACGAGGAGGACCAGTTGCTGCGGTTGCAGCAGATCCTCCTCCTGCGGGAGCTCGACCTCGGTCTCACCGAGATCAAGGAGATCGTCGACCGGCAGAC
Organism: Streptosporangium sp. NPDC023615; assembly: GCF_040640155.1. Classification (NCBI taxonomy): domain Bacteria; kingdom Bacillati; phylum Actinomycetota; class Actinomycetes; order Streptosporangiales; family Streptosporangiaceae; genus Streptosporangium; species Streptosporangium sp. NPDC023615. Next base: position 232,307 of record NZ_JBFABE010000005.1, on the reverse strand, counting down.
CGATCCCGTGGCGGCGTTGCGCGAGCACCACCGGCGACTGCTGGGCGAGCGCGACCGGCTGGACGCGGTGGTCCGCATGGTGGCCCGCACCATCACCGAACTGCAGGAGAACAGGGAAAGGGGCGACATGTCCAAGATCAACAGACCGGAGAACCTGTTCGAGGGGTTCGACCAGGCCCGGTACGGCGTGGAGGCTCGCGAGCGGTGGCCGGAGCGCTGGGAAGGGGCCGGACAGCAGGAACTGCTGGACACCACGACCCCTGAGGAGCTCGACCGCATGGGACGGGAGGCGACGGCGGCGATGGTGCGGCTGGCCGAGCTCATGACCGCCGGCACGCCCGTCGACGACCCCGCGGTGCTCGCCGAACTCGACGTCCACCACCGGGAGACGACCCGGTTCTGGACACCGACCGCGGAGGAGTACGCGCACCTGGGCCGGATGCAGGTCGACGACGAACGGTTCAGGGTGAACTACGAGCGGATCGCCGAGGGGCTGGCCGCGTACATGCGTGACGCCATGGTCGCGTACGCGAGCGCCCGGCTGAGCTGAGCCTCGCCGGACGAGCGTCTCGCCGGACGAGAACCCCGCCGACGAGGGCCGAGGGAGCTGCAGATCCTTCGGCCCGTCGCCCCGGCGCCCCGGCAGAGACGCCGCGGCGTCCTCGTCAGCCGTCGTGCCCGCGTCCCTCGGCCGCCTCCGCGCGTTCCTGGGCCGCCATGACCTCGTCCCCGTGCTCGAAGGCCCATCCGCCGAACGCCTCGATCGGTTCCAGCAGCGTCCGCCCCAGTGGGGTGAGCCCGTACTCGACGTGCGGCGGTGAGCCGGGGTACACGTTGCGCCGTACCAGGCCGTTGAACTCGAGCCGCCGCAGCGTCTCGGTGAGGACCTTGGGACTGATGCCGCCGATCCGCTCCCGCAACCGGCCCGGCCGCGCGGGGCCGTCGCGCAGCGCCCACACCACCACGGCGTTCCAGGTGTTGGCGAGCAGGTCGAAGGCGAGCCGGGCACGGCAGTCGGCGAGGAACATCTGCTGAGCGGTCACGTACCGAATGGTGCCCGAGCGGTTCCCTAATGTCGCCTTGAATTCATCGTCGGGGACACGCGAGGAGAAGTGAGCGGGATGGAGATCGGAATTCTCGGTACGGGCGGCATGGCGAACGCGCTGGGCGAAGGGTGGGCGCGCGCCGGCCACTCCGTACTCGTGGGAGGGCGGGACGCCGCCCGTGCCGCGGCGGTGGCCGCCAGGATCGGCGGACGGGCGGGCACCCTGCGGGAGGCGGCCGGGCACGGTGGCGACGCCGTGTTGCTCGCGGTGCCCCACGCGGTCGCGGCCGACGTGGTGTCCGGACTCTCCGGCGCCCTGGGGGGACGAACGCTGATCGACTGTACGAACCCGGTGGGGCCGGGCTTCGTGCTGGAGACCCGGGGCGGCCCGTCCGCGGCTGAGCGCATCGCGGCCGCCGCTCCCGGCGCGCGCGTCGTCAAGGCGTTCAACCTCTGTCATGAGAGCGTCTGGCGTATGACCCCGCCTGTCTTCGACGGCCGTCCCCTGGCGGTTCCGCTCTGCGGCGACGACGCGGCGGCCCTCGACACGGTACGACGGCTCGTGCGCGACCTCGGTTGTGAGCCGTTCGAGGGGGGAGGGCTCGCCCGCGCGGATCTGCTGGAGGCGACGGCCGTGTTCCTGATCGGCCTGTGGGTTGGCCAGGGGGTGGACGCCCAGGCCATCGCGCCTCCGGTGGAGTACGCGGGGATCCGCCGGGCGTCACCGGACGGGGCGACGGGGCGCGCGCCGGCCGTCGCCGACCGGTGAACGTGGTTCGTGCCCCCGGCGTCGATCCGCCGGTGGCACCGGCATCTTCGCGGAGGTGAGGCCGGCGCCGACGGCGGTTCACCTCTTGCGCCTCCACAGGTCGCCCCCTGTCAGGTCGAGGTAGTACTCGCGTTCGCTGGCGTAGCCGCGGACGACGAAGGGGCCCTGCTTCGACCAGCCGAGGCCGACGTCGAGGAAGTCCTCACCGGGGAACGTGGGGGTGACGACGGAGAGGCGTTCACCGGTTTCCGGGTCGAAGGTCTCGACGCGGCCCTCGGGGCCTCGGATGACCACGAAACGGTCCCCGTCCCGCCGGAGGTGGTACGTGTCCTCGGGGGCGTCCTTCCCGAGCTTCCTGAGCGGAAGGCTCATCCGCTCCTTGCCCCTGTGGTCGAGGACGAGCACCCGGGAGGCCGTCGTGGCCACGATCCCGCTCTCGTTGAGGTCGTGGACCTTGCGGGCGTCGGGGATCGACACCGTGCCCCAGTCCCTGGTGTCGGTGATCCGCGCGCCGTTCCGGCTCAGGGCGACGTATCTGTTCTGACGGGCGAACGTGGGCGTGGGCACCTCGGTGTCGGCCAGCACCCCGGTGAGGTCGTGGACGCCCTCGCCGTCCTGGTACACCATGCGGCGCTCGTGCCTGTCGAGGTAGACGACGGCCTCCTTGCCGGGAGCCGGCACGAACGGCGCGAGCCGGGGCGCCCCGCCCTTGCCGACGACGTACGGCGCCGCCTGCGGGAACGGCTGCTCGTTCACCAGCCACCACCGGCAGGGGGCGTCCATCTGGTCGATCCACGCGCAGGTGGGCCCCGTGTACTCGTCCACCGTTGTGAACCGGGCCCTTTCCTCGGGGAACGACAGGGGCATCGAGTACTCGGGCAGGTCGGGCCGGGCCGGCTGCGCGGGGGTGAGCAGCGCGCCCGACAGGACGATCGCGGCCCCGCCGAGGTAGAGGGTCCGGGCCGACCACCCGTGGACGGCCCGCTCGGCCCGGACCACGTCGTCCGGTACCCCGGGCGACGGTCCGGCGCCCGGTGCCCGGGCGGCGAGCTCCACGGTCACCACCACGACGACCGCGACGACGACATGGGCCAGGCGCGCCGCGGTGAACCCGTGCTCGGACGCCGACGAGCCGACAGCCACCACGGCACCGGCCACGCTGAGCAGCCACGCCCCCCGGTAGGGCGCCACGCCCTCGTGGGCGCGCGGGGCCCCGGCCGGTGGCAGTACGTCGCGAAAGACGCAGACGGCGCACCATCCCAGGATCAGATAGAACGGGTCATCGGTCACAATCGTCAGGGGAACGGCCGCGACGAGGGCGATCAGCCGCCATCGGCGCAGCGCGGAGAAATGGTCGACGACCAGGCGGGCATTGGTCTCCGTGACGAAAAGACCCGTCAGTTGGGTGAACCTGTTCAGCCGTTCCCGGGTAACCGGTACAAGGGCCGCCAGTATGGCGATCGCCGCGGCCACCCAGGAGATTGTCGAAGCTGTCGTCACAAAGAGACACGTTATATGGTTCTATATCGTGAGTTCGGAAGAAATATGGCAGCAATTCGGTGTCGCCACGTGGCGCACGCAGCAGGCACGATTGGTGATGGTGCTGTCCGCCTGCTTTCCGTTCGCGCTCGTCGCGGCGGCCCTGTGGTGGTCGGGGGCACTGACCCCGCAGGTCGAATGGAGCGCCGGCGATTTCTTCCTCCACGCCGAGGTGGACCGGAACGGCGTCCTGTCCACCACCCTGAGAATCGAGGTCGAGAACAGGGGACTGGCGGCCTTCACGCTCACCGATCTGGCGACGGAAATGCCGGGGCTGCGCTTTCTCCCCGCTGACGGGTCGAAGAACCAGCCTTCCGAGGTCACCGTGCACGGCGGTGACTCCGAAAGGCTGGAAAGGCGCGTCGTCATCACCGACTGCGCGGCGGTGCCGCACGAGCCCCAGCCGGTCCGGTTCTCGTACAGAACCTGGACGGGATCGAGGACCACGGAGGCGACATGGGATTCCTGGTGGCTGCAGAGCCCGGAGAAGGACGTCCCGGTCGCCTGGCAGCGCGGTCTCGTCGGCAAGGTCTGCAGCGAGGCGGTGAACCCCGGATGGTGACGGCCGATCGGCTCGCCGGCCCGGAAGGTCGTGACGCATGCCGCCTGTCATGAAGGTCGCCGTCGGCCTCGCCGTCGTGTTCGGCGCCCTGCGCCTCAACGGCTTCGACCTGCTGGTCGACCCCGTCGGGTGGGGGCTGTGCTCGGCCGGGCTGGCGGGACTGCGGCGATCCGCCGACGACGCCTTCGGCCGGGCCCGATCCTGCGCCGTCACCCTGGTCTGCGCCTCGCTCGCCGTCCTGCTCACGACGGGCACGGACTCGGAACACGACCTGCTGCTCTCCGCCGTCGGGCACGTGGCCCGCCCCGTCAGCGCGGCCGGTGGCCTGCTCGCCGTCTGGCTGATCGCCGACGCCGTCATCAGGAGGATCCGTCCCCGCGGGGACGTCTTCGGGGCCGTCCTCCTCGACGTGTTGCGCTGGGCCGTGGTCGGCCTGGGCGCGATCGGCATGCTGGCCGGGTACGGCTACGCCGAGGAGAGCGTCGTCACGGTCGTCGGCTGGTTCGCGGCCCTCGTGGCCCTGATCGTCGTGCTCTTCCGCCTCGCCGGCCGGCCCTTCCTGCTCTCGCCTCAGGAACCCCTGCCGAGCCGGGCGGAGCCGGCCGGACCCGCGGGCGCGCCGTCTTCCGAGGCCCCCTGACCTTCGCCCTCCCTCGTCACCCCGTCCCCGGTCGCCGGGCTCCCCTGGACGAGGAGGTCCGGGTGGTGCCAGGGGAGGGTGACGGACTCGCCGGGGATGTCACCGGTGAGCAGGCGTTCCAGCAGGTCCGCCAGGCCGAAGGGGATCACCTGCTCGCCGGTGCTCCGGAGCTCGGCCAGGGACCACCAGCGAAAGTCGTCGATGAGCGACCGTTCGTGGTCCTCCATGCCGGAGACGTCGACCTCCAGCTCCCGGCCGCGCAGGAAGAAGAAGGACTCGCGGGAGAAGAACAACCGGCCGTCGGGGTGACGCCAGTGCCCCTCGGCCGCGGCCACGACGTGCCCGAGCTCCTCGGGCGGGACCGAGTACCCGGTCTCCTCGCGCAGTTCCCGCGCCGCGGCGTGGTTCAGGGGCTCGCCGTCGTCGATGCCGCCCCCCGGGGTGAACCACGAGTGCTCGGCCGCGTCCGTCATCCTCGACCCGCGGTAGAGCAGGATTCGATCCTCGGCGTCGACCAGCAGGATGCGCGCGGACGGCCGGATGGTCACTTCGGACATATCGGTGATCATAGGCGGCGTCACGACGGGGTGGCCGTCGCGTCCGGCCGGGTGGCGTGGGGAACGGAGAACACCCGGCCGCGGTACAGGCGGAGCAGACCGGTGAACGCCAGCGCGGAGGTCACCACGCCCCCGACGACCCGCACCCAGTGGCCGGCCTCGAACTCGGCGGCGACGGTGCGCAGGTGGTCGGCGGAGTGGGTCCCGACCGGATCCACGAACATGATCGTGTTACGCGGCCAGAAGAAGAGCGCCGAGAAGACGAACTCCGTGCAGACGAACACGACCATGGCCGCGAGTGCGTGGATCATCAGGGAACTTTGTTCCGTCCGGGAGCAGGTCGTCCGAGGGGGACGGGCCTGATGGACGTGCGGATGCCCGGCCTCGACGGCGTCGAGGCGACCAGGCGGATCGTCGCGGACGAGGTCGCACAGGGCCGGGAGGTCGTCATCGTCATGAAGGTCCCCCCGCGGCGAACGGGCCCGACGGTGATGCACGCTCCCCGGAGGACGCCGCCGCGCCGGACCGTGCGATCAGACCGCCTCGGCGCCGTGGCCGGTGGCGATCGCGTCGATGTGACGGGCAAGCTCGAAGTCCTTGGCCGTGAGACGGTTCCCGGCGTCGCCCGCCCGCCCGCACCGGCCGGTCGAGACGCGGGCCGACCGCGCGCTCCGCCTGGCCCTGGCCCGCGACCCCCTCGCCCGGCGGCGGGAGGGCGACACCCCCATGAGCGGGCGCGGCGGCGTACTTCCTTCCCACGCGAACGCCGCCGCGCCGTCGACCACCGTCCGGGACGAGGCGCGCCGGTTCGCCGCCCTGCGCCGCGCCGAGGAGCTGACCGTCGCGCTGGCCCGTCACGGCATCTCCGCCGACGTCCACGAGCTGGCCTCCGGCCGGGCGGCGGTGTCGGTCTACTACGGGCTGGTGGCCTGCACCGACGACGAGGAGTTCCGCTGGACCTCCCCCGAGCTCTCCCGCCGGGGCGGGCCGGGGCCCGTCTCGGAGACGACGACGGTCCGCGCGGTCGAACGGCTCGTCCACGACCACCGGATCCTGCGCGCCCGCCAGCTCACCGACGTGCTGGGCAGCGAGCTGCCGCTGCTTGCCGATGTGATCGTGGCCGGCCATGTCGTTCCGCGATGACGCACCGGCGGTGCGCGCCGCCGAGCGGGCGCAGCGGCACGCGCCGGCCTCCGGAGCCCGTACGACCGTCCCCCGGGTGGCCGGGTTCGGCTTTCGCGGAGCCGCCCGGTGTCATGTGCCGCCGGGGGTGATCCCGTACCTGCGGAGCCGCTCGGCCTCACCGGTCCGGCCGAGTCGTCTCAGCAGGTCCGTCACCTGCCGCAGGGCGCCGGGAACCCCCAGCTCGGCGGCGCGGAGGTAGGCGAGGACCGCCTCGTCCGGACGGTCGAGCTCGCGCAGCAGGGCCGCCGACCAGACCAGGGCCTCCAGGTCGCCCGCCTCGGTACGCGCGTCCAGCCAGGAGACCGCCTCCTCGGCACGGCCCGTCTCGCGCATCAGGTCCACCGCGTACCCGAGGGCGGCTCCGTCGCCGTGCTCGGCGCGGGCCCGCAACCAGGTGACGGCCTCCCCGGACCGTCCCGTCTGGTGCAGCAGCGCGATGAGCCGTTCGAGGGCGTCGCGGTCCCCGTCGCGGGCACGGTCGCGCAGCCAGGTGACGGCCTCCTCGGTCCGCCCGGACTCCTGCAGCAGCTCGACGGCCTTCCACAGGGCGTCGGCGTCGCCGTTCCCGGCGCGGCCGCGCAGCCAGGTGACGGCCTCCCCGGTACGGCCGGTTCGCTGGAGCAGCTCGACCATCCGCCAGGCGGCGTCGGTGTTCCCGGACTCCGCGGCGCGGCGGTAGGCGTCCAGGGCCTCGCCGGTCCGGCCCGTCCGTTCCAGCAGCTCGACCATCCGCCAGCCCTCGCCGACGTGACCGGTCCCGGCGGCGCGGCGGTAGGCGTCCAGCGCCTCCTCCCACCGGCCCTGTTCGTGCAGCAGGACGGCCATCGGCCAGTGGGCCCCGGCGTTGCCCGCCTCGGCGGCACGCCTGTAGGCGGCGATCGCCTCCGTGGTCCGTCCCGCCGCGCCCAGGAAGGAGGGCATCAGCTCGACGGCGTGCCGGTCGCCGTCCCGGGCGCGGGCGACCAGCCAGGTCAGGGCCTCCTCGGTCCGCCCGGTGTGCCGCAGCAGCCGGGCCGCCTGTTCGAGCGCGAGGGCGTCGCCGGTCCGCGCCCGGGCCCGGAGCCGGGCGACAGCCCGGCCCGTCTGCCCGGTCTGCCGCAGGAGCCCGACCGCCCGCCAGAAGGCGTAGGTGTCTCCGTTCCTCGCCCGCCCGGTCAGCCAGCCCACCGCCTCCTCGGTACGGTCCCGCCGCCGGAGCAGCTCGACCAGCTCGGCGGTGGCGCGGTGGTCGCCGCGCTCGGCGCGGTCGCGCAGCCAGGTGACGGCCTCGTCGGCGCGGTCCGCCTCCACCAGCAGCCGGACCGCCTGCCGCAGGGCGCGGCGGTCGCCGCGCTCGGCGAGGTCCCGTGTCCGGGCGATCGCCTCCCCGGCCCGTCCCGCCTCCGTCAGCAGGGTGACGGCTCGTTCGAGCGCGTGCCGGTCGCCCGCCTCGGCGGCGCGCAGGTAGGCGGTGATCGCCTCCTGCTCGCGGCCCGTCCTGAACAGCAGGGAGGCCAGCCACCCCGGATCGTCGAGGTTCCCGGTCCCGGCGGCCCGCCGGTAGACGGCGAGGGCCCGTCCGGGGTGTCCCGCCCGGTCCAGCAGGGCCGCGGCCCAGCCGAGCAGACCGGCGTCGCCGTCCCGGGCGAGGTCCCGCGTCAGGGCGTCGGCCTCGCCGACCCGTCCGGTCTCCACCAGCAGCGCGATCACCTCCCTCAGCGCGTCGGTGTTCCCGGCCTCGGCGGCGCGCCGGTAGGCGGCGATCACCTCCCGGTGGTGCCTGACGTCGTGCAGCAGGGGGGTGATGCGGCGAAGGGTCCGGGCGTCGTCCAGCCCGTCGTGGGCCCTCAGCCAGGCGAGCACCTCGCCGGCCCGTCCCGCCGCCCTGAGCAGGGCGATGGCCTGTCCGGGCGCCTCCGGATCGCCCGCGACGGTGGCGGTCCCGTACAACCGGAGGGCGTGGCGGTGCAGACCGCGGGCGTGAGCCTGCACGGCGACGGACAGGTGGTCCCCGGGGGCGGTGTGCAGGACCAGCGCGTCCCACACGGCCGCCGGGACGGGCAGCGTGCGGCGACCGGCGCGGCCGAGCTGCTCCAGGTGGTCCGCCAGCCGGTAACGGGCAGGTACGCCGGGAAGGGGACGGGCCGGGGCGAGAGGCCCGCCGACCCCCCGATGGGACGCGCAGGCGTGGGCCACGGCCCGGTCGAACCAGTCCCGGGGCAGGTCCTCACCCTGCGGACCGGTCAGGTAACCGGGAGCGGCGGCCCGCAGCAGGACGCCGGGCAGGAGGGGGCCGTGGCCCGCGCGCCTGGCGTCCATGGCCGCCTCGATCAGGGCCCTGACCGGCGCGGGCGCGTCGCGGTAGCGCTTCTCCTGGACGGGGGCGCCGGCGAGGTACTGGGCGATCCGGCCGTCACGGGCCTCGGAGTACGCGCGTGCCATCCGCGGGTCATGGGCCGCCGCCGCGCGCACCGCCTCCAGGGCCGGTCCGCTGAAACGGTCGGGTACGTGCAGCGCGGTTCCGGCCAGCAGCGCCCGCGCCCGGGGGTGGAGGTCGGTGGGGCCACGAGCGGGACCGCCGGCGGTGCCGTTCGCGGCGGAACCGGTGGGGGACGCGGTCAGGGCGGCCCAGTACTCCGGCCAGATGGTGCCCAGGACCAGCACGGGGCCGCGCTCCGGGTCGCGCACCAGGGCCCGCAGCCCGGCGGCGACCCGTTCACCCCGGTCGTCCGGGGTGAGCAGGTGGAGCTGCGACCGGTCGAGCCATACGACGGTCCTCGGCGTGATGAAGGCGAGGGCGTCGGCGGTCTCCTCGGGACCGCACGGATCGTCCGGCCGCCACAGCCGCCATCCGCCGGGAAGCAGCCGCACGGCCTCCCAGCAGGTCCGGGTCTTGCCGGTGCAGGAGTCGCCGACCAGCATCGCGATGCCGCTGTGCCCGGCCGCCGCCCTCCGTACCAGGGCGCCCAGCTCCTCGTCGTGACGGCGCGGCACGTAGACGGGTGGTCCCGGCGAGCCGGTCGCGCCGGTCGTGCCGGATCCCTGCCCGGCCGCGCCGACCCCCGGGCCGACTCCCGGGCCGGTCGGGCCGGTCGGGCCGGTCGCCGGGTCGGTCGTCCAGGTCGCCGGGTCGATCGACGGGTGCAGTCCGAGCGCGAACGGGTCGGTCAGCGAGCGGATCGGCAGCCCCGCCGCGACGGCCAGGCGGCTCCGTGCCCACAGCTCGCGAGCCCGCCCGGCCGCCGTGTCGGGATCCTCCCCGGCCAGGCGGGCCAGCACGGCGACGACGGTGATCAGGTCGGGCAGGCAGGGGGGCGGCCGGACCGAGGCCAGCATGTGGTGCACGGCGTCGGGCCCGGGAGCGGCGGGGAGGCCGTCGTCGGCGACGATCATGGCGGCCACGGCACCGGCGGATGGGGCTCCGGCCTTCAGGTACAGCTCGTAGAGCAGTTCCTTGAGCTCGCGCAGCGGTCCCGGGAGGATCCGCGGACGGGTGATCGGACGCGACCCCCGCCGGACCCGGCCGCCGCTCTCATCGCCGCTCATCGCAACATCATCACCCTAAATGAAGGGCACGTAAGGGCTGAATGAATAATATGTATCCCGGAAAACGCCTTACCCTGATTTAGGACTTTCTTAATAGCATTTACATGCTATTTCGTTGTTCGCGGATGCCCGGCCGGGCTCACGGGCCCTCGTTCACGCGGAGCCGGAACCGGAGCCGGAACCGGAGGCGGAGCCGGTGACGGAGACGAACCCGGAGCCGGGACGGTAGTCGGGGGACTGGTGCCGGAAGTAGGTGTTGTAGACCTGGCAGTAGTGCCCGCCCCTGGCCAGCAGCGTGGCGTGGTCGCCCTCCTCGACGATCCGGCCGTGATCCAGCACGATGATCCGGTCCACGTGCTCGATCGTGGACAGCCGATGGGCGATGACGATGGAGGTACGGTCGGTCAGCACCCGGTCCAGGCCCTCCTGGATCTGGGCCTCGGTCAGCGGATCGACGCTGGCGGTGGCCTCGTCCAGCACCACGATGGCCGGATCCTGGATGAGCAGGCGGGCCAGCGCGACGAGCTGGCGCTGCCCCATGGACAGGGCGCGGCCGTACTCGCCGACATCGGTGCGCAGGCCGTCGGCGAGTGCGTCGATCCAGTCACCGCCGCCGACCGCCGTGGCGGCGGCGAGCACCTCGTCGTCGCCCGCCTCCGGCCGCGGGTAGCGGATGTTGTCGGCGACGGTCCCGCTGAACAGGAACGGCACCTGCGGGACCGCGCCGATCCGCCGCCGGTACCCGGGCAGGTCCAGCGTGCGGATGTCACGCCCGTCGATCGTCAGCAGGCCCTCCTGGAACTCGTAGAACCGGGTGATCAGCTTGCTGAGCGTGGACTTGCCCGCACCGGTGTGGCCGACCAGCGCGACGCTCTCACCCGCCTCGATGACGAGGTCGAAGTCACGCAGCACGGTGTTGCCGGCCTCGTAGCCGAACGTGACGCCGCGGAACTCGATGCGGCCCGCGATCTCGCCGGCCGGCCGCGCGTCGGTCTGCACGACCCGGGGCGGCGCGTCGATCAGGGCGAAGACCCGCTCGGACGCGGACAGGCCCTGCTGGAACTGGGACCAGAACGCGGCGATCGAGGTCAGCGGGAACCAGAAGAGCGCGACACCCTGCAGGAACAGGTACCAGTCGCCGGCGCTCAGGCCTCCGCCGAGCGCCCTGGTGCCGCCTATCTGTACGAGCGCGACCGTGGCCAGCCCGGCGACGAGGAAGAGCACGGGGAAGATGCTGGAGAAGACGAAGCCCTGCCGGAGCGTCACCCTGTAGCTCTGCCGGTTGATGGGGAGGAACTCGTCGTAGACCCGCCGCTCCTGGCGGAAGTTCTTGGCGACGGTGATCCCGCCCATGGTCTCCTGCAGGGTGGCGTTCACGCGGCTCAGCGAGCGCTGTGCCCTGCGGGTGCTGGTGCGGGCGATCCGCCGGAACAGCAGGGCGATGCCGACCACGACGGGCACCACGAGAAGGGTCAGCAGGGCGAGTTCGACGCTGCGCACGAAGAGCAGGACCGCGATGAAGCCCACCATCAGCACCTGGCTGATCAGGTCCATCGTGAGGGTGACGACGGTGGCGAAGTCGTCGGTGTCGGAGGTGACCCGGCTGACGATCCTGCCCGAGGGGGTCTCGTCGTAGAACGACAGGTCGCGCTCCAGCACGGCGTCGAACGCGTCCTCGCGCAGGCGCAGCACGACGTCGCCGGTGACCTTCGCGCTGTACCACTGGCGGACGAAGTTGAACAGCCAGCCGAGCACCCCGGCGAGCAGCAGGCCGGCGCTGAGCCGCAGGCCGACGTCGGCGATCGTGCCGTCCTCGATGCCGTCCACGCCCTCGCTGATCAGCAGCGGCATGGCGGCCTGGGTCAGCGAGAACAACACGATCATGACCGCGACCAGGACCATCGCGCCCAGCTTCGGCCGGAAGTAGGACAGGATCCGGCGCAGGAGGTCACGGTCGCTGTAGGCGCGGTCGTAGTCCTCGGCCTCGAGACCGTCCATGATGAAGCCCATCAGGCGTGCCCTCCCTGCTCGCTCGCGAGGAGCACGGCCGGACCGGAGGACCCGGCGGGGGCCGCCTCGGCGCCCGGCAGGTCCACCTCGTCGTAGTGGGCGAAGATCCGCCGGTAGAGGCGGTTGCGGGCGAGCAGCTCGTCGTGCGTGCCGAAATCGTCCAGCCGGCCCCGGCGGAGCAGCAGGACCTTGTCCGCCCAGCGGATCTGGGAGAGCCGATGCGTGATCAGGAGCGTGGTGCGCCCCTCCTGAACGCGGTCGATGGCCTGCTGGATCCTGTCCTCGGTGGCGGAGTCGATCGCGCTCGTCGAGTCGTCGAGCACGAGGATCGCCGGATTCGTCAGCAGGGCGCGCGCGATGGCCAGGCGCTGGCGCTGGCCGCCGGAGAGGGTGATGCCGCGCTCCCCGATGACCGTGTCGTAGCCGTCGTCGAGCTCGCCGATGAACTCGGCGGCCTGCGCCTCCTCCGCGGCGTGGACCACGGCCTCGCGATCCGCCCGCTGGCCCAGCCCGAAGGCGATGTTCTCGGCCACGGACCGGGAGAACAGCACGATGTCCTGCTCGATGGTGGAGATCTGGGAGCGCAGCGAGTCGAGGTCCCACTCGCGCACGTCCACCCCGTCCACCAGGATCCGGCCCGCGGTGACGTCGTAGATCCGCGGGACCAGCTTCGCCAGGGTGCTCTTGCCCGAACCGGTCTCGCCGACGATCGCCACGGTCTCGCCCGGCCGCACGGCGAACGTCACGTCCCGCAGCACCGGGTCGCCGTCGCCGTAGCCGAACGTCACGTTCTCGAAGACGATCGATCCGCCGATCGGCGCGGCGTGACCGTCGGCGCGCTGCCCGAGCTCGGTCTCGGTGTTCATGATGCCGAGGATCCGGCGGGAGGACACGATGCCGATCTGCACCAGCGAGAAGCTGAAGATCGACATCGAGGTCGGGAAGCCCAGCATGCCCATCAGGCCCATGAAGGCGACCAGCTCACCGATGGTGAGGGCGCCGGAGGCCTGGAGATGGAGGCCGTGCCACAGGGCCCCGGCCATCGCGAAGGCGAAGAGCAGGGTCGGCAGGTAGCGGGCCTGGACCAGGCCGCCTGCGGCGAAGGAGTCGCGGTAGCGCCGGGCGCGGGTCCGGAACCTCCGCCGCTCCTGTTCCTCCTGCGCGGTGACCTTGATGACCTCGATGCCGCGGACGGCCTCGCTCAGCCCGGCGTTGAGGTCGCCGAACTCCTCCCGCATGCGGGTCGCCACCGGGCTGAGCCGCCCCATGTAGTGCCGGAGAGCGAAGACGAAGACGACCGCGAAGACGCCGGGTGCCAGCAGCAGGCGCGGGTCGATCGCGGCGATGAAGAACAGCGGCACCAGACCGGTCAGGCCGGAGTCGACGATCAGGTCGACGCCCGGATTCACCATGGTGGAGAGCTGCCGGATGTCGTTGGCCGCCCGCGCCATCAGGTCGCCGACCCGCTGCCGGTTGTGGAAGGTCTGGCTCTTGCCGAGCAGGCTGACGTAGAGCTCGTCGCGGGCGTCGCGCTCCAGCCGCTTGGCCAGGACGTCCCCGGACAGGCGCGCGACCACGTCGAAGGCGCCCCGGGCCACCACGATCGCCAGCAGGGTGAGCGAGATCAGGCCCAGCGCCCGCGCCGCGCCGCCGCCGTCACCGCCGGCGCCCCTCAGCACGGTGTCGAAGGCGGTGCCGGTGAGCCCGGGGACCATGGCGTTGAGGACGACCATGACCAACGACGAGCCGAGGAACCCGACGAGCTGGAGCGGGTGGCGCCGGACGTGGGACCAGATCCAGCGCACCGGCCCCCGCCTGTCGTAGGGCAGGCCGGAGACGGAGAACTCCGAGCTGTTGCTGGCCACGGCTTCGCTCCCGGACGGGTCGATGATGGGGGTCGAACCTGCTTTCTATCACCGGCCCCCGACGGTTTCCCATCGGATTTCCCCCGCCCCGGCCACCCGGCGGTTCTGCCGGACCACGTGTTCCCGCTGCTCAGGGGCTTTTCCCCGGGAAGGGAGAGGTGGGGGTTTCCGGCGTGCCGCCGGCCGCGAGGCCCGGCCGGGCGCGAGGGGGCGATGCCGTGACGGCGGACATCGAAACGTCCCCCGGACCGAAGGCCGGAAGCAGGCCTCCCCGCACACCGTGACCCCCTTCCCGCTCGGAAGGGGGTCACGGTGTCTAGGGGCGTTGCCCGGCCTTGTCGACCAGGTGGGTTTCCAGCTGGGCGCTGAGCACGAGAGGGGTGCCCGCCGGCACGAAGACCGGGTCCGCGTCCGGGTACGTCATCGTGCGGTCCGCGACGGTGACCCCGTACGTCCCCAGGTAGCGGAAATCGTCCGGGCTCAGGATGAGCTCGTAGCGTGCCCAGTCGTCGGTGTGGCTGAAGGCCACCCCGTGCCTACCCTCGGCGTCCACGGCGTCCGGACGCACGACCACCCCCTCGATCAGGGGCAGGGCGCGGAACAGGGCGGCGCGCACCTCGGGGCCGAGTGCCTGCTCGCCCATGAGCTGATAGATCGCCTGGAAGAGCCGCTGTTCCCTGGGCTCCTCATGAGGGCTGCCGTCGTTGTCGAACCATCCGGCCATGGCCTCCGCCGTGACCTTGTCGATCCGGTCGAGCAGCCTCTGTGGCGTGACGGGAGGCTCGGCCAGGTCGGCCGCGGAGATTCCGGGATGGGTGCCCTGGACGAGCAGTTCGCCGCCGGGCTGATACCAGGCGATCTGCTCGCCGTCCACGCTGGTCCAGATCTCGTCGGTGGTGCGCTCGCCGAGGTTCACGCCGAGCCCGTCACCGGGCGCGGCCCGCCTCTCCCTGATGTACAGCCACTGGCCCGGCGAGGGTTTCGGCCCGCCGCGGGCCTCGGCCGCCTCGGCCGCGCGCTCGCTGAGCTCCTGGACGCCGGCCACGGGTGTCACCTGGGGCACCTGCGATCGGACCACACCGATGCCGATCACCACCGACAACGCACCGGCCACCGCGATCCTCCAGGCCAGCCGGGGCAGGCGCCGCCGCGCGGGCGCGGGCGGGGTGTGGATCTCGTGCAGCAGGCGGGCGCGGGCCGACTCCTCCGCCTCGCGTGTGATCGTCGGAACGGACGCGCGGAACCGCTGGATCTCCCTCACTGCCTCTCCTCCCGGGTCGGGTCGCCGCCGATGACGGCCCTGGCCTTCTTGCGCGCGCGGTGCAGTCGAGAACGCACGGTCCCCAACGGGACGCCGAGCGCCTGCGCGACCTCCTCGTAGGACAGGTCGCCCCACGCGACCAGCAGCAGCACGTCACGGTCGCCGCGTGACAGTCCCGCCAGCGCCTTCGCGATCAGTCGCTCCTCCTCCTGGGCGGCGACGCGGCTGATCACCGTGTCGGCCATCGGTTCCGGCGGCGGGTCCGCTCCCGTACGGCTCAGCGCCCGCAGGAACCGCTCCTCGTCGCGCCGGTGCCTGGCGACCAGGGTGGTCGCGATGCCGTACAACCAGGGTCTGGCCAGCGGCCGGGCCAGGTCGTAGGAGTCGCGACGGCGGAAAGCCGTCAGGAAGGTCTCCGCCGTGACGTCGTCGGCCGCCTGGGTGCTCAGCCGCCGGGCGACGTAGTGGTGGATCTGGGGGGCGTAGCGGTCGAACAGCGCCGCGAACTGCTCGGGATCGTCACGCGAGCGGCGGATCAATTCGGCGTCGTCCGTCTGATCCGTGTCCACCGGCTGCGCGGTCATCTCGGTCCTTGTGATTCCATACCCGTCTGTCTCCCGGAGAGCCGGAACGGGTTCTCGCCGCGGGGAGACGTGATGCTCGTCCGTGAACGCGGCGAGGACCCGCTCGGGATCCCGTTCCGCTTGGCGGCGGCGCGCCTCGGACGGAGTGACCGGCTCGCGGGCGGCGGAAAGACCTGCTCGCCCGCGTGTGACGGCCGGATCACCGGGCCGTACCGGCTGGGAACCGGGATGCCGGACCGCGTGGCGCCTCCCGGCGGGTTCCGGCGTACCGGGTCACCGCCGGGAGGCGCCGGGTCAGTTCGTCACCCGGAGGTCACTGCCAGGTGTCCAGGCGGCAGCCGTCGGTGGTCTTGCCGTTGTTGCAGTGGTTGAGCTGGAGGGCGTCGAGCTGGTAGGCGAAGGTCTGGCCGGCGGGGCTGACCACCGAGAGCTGGACGGCGGTCGCTCCGGCCGGGGCGGTCGCCCTGTGGCGGTATTCCGTCCAGGTGCCGGTCAGCGCGATGGTCGGGCTCTCACTGGTGGAGATCAGCGTATTGGACGAGTTGTACCACGACAGGCGCAGTTTCACGTTGCCGGAGGTGGCGGTGGTCATCTTGGCGAAGAACTTGTAGGGCTGGCCGGCGGTCACCGCGGGTTTGCGGGTGACCGATACGGCGCCGGTGGCGTGCGACTGCACGTTCATGGTGAGCGACCGGCGTCCGTCGTAGTGCTTGGCCGAGATCTGGGACGTCGGGCCGGGCGGGGTCACATGGATCCAGCCGCCGCCCGAGACACTGAACCCGGTCGGGGTGGCGTACGGCGCGTCGGCCTCGACGGTGCGTTCCTGCGCGGTCAGCAGGTCGTTGCTGTAGCCGATGTCGCAGCAGGTGGGGCTGGTGAGGTAGGGCCAGGCCGCGACGTTCACCTTGCGGGTGTCGGTGGCCTCGTTGCCGGTGTAGAAGGTCGCCGTGGTCTCGCTCGGGTCGTAGTAGTTGTTGAAGTCGTGGTCCAGTTGCCAGTCGTATCTCGGGTTGGACATGACGTCGGGGTAGCTGAGGTGGTTGACGGCCTCGGTGACCTTGGGATGGTCCACGTAGAAACCGTCCGCGCCGAGGTGGATCAGTTCGTGCAGCAGGGTGGCGCTGGACCATTCGTCGGCGGTCGCCGCGCACGTCGTCGAGCACCAGGCGGTCGCCGTCCCGTTGAAGTCCTCGAACACCACGTACTTGCGGTTGGCGTTGTCGTATCCCGCCGCGCCGAGATCATCGGGGACCGTGTAGTACGGGGTCTCGCCGCCGATCACGCCGGCCTCGATCTTCTCCGGTACCACCAGCGCGCGGGCGTAACCGGAGTAGGTGCTGGTGTCGTAGCCGGTGCGGCAGCTCAGCTTCAGGTGCTGGTCGTAGTTGGTGGACTCGTCCAGTTCCAGGTCCATCCGGTCGACCAGCTTGGCGATCTGCTCGACGTGGGTCTCGTAGTTGTTCCCGCCGCCGTCGTGCCAGGCGTAGATCACCTGGATGGCCGGGGTGCTCCCGCTCGCGTTCTTGGGGTCGGACAGCGTCGTGGTGCAGCCACGCTTGGGCACGTCGGCGTCCACCGGCAGTGTGTACGGACCGGTGGGTTCGTCGAGATACGGCGGCGCGAACGCGGCCACCGGACTCGCCATCGCCAGGACGACGAGTCCCCCCGCGGCGATCGCCGACATGATGCGACGCAGTTTCAGTGACAAAGGTGTTCCTCCCGTTGAGAACCCATGATCGGGAGAGTAATCAGCGCCGTCGACGAAACAAATACCTCATTTCAACTTTTTTCAGACTGGCGAATAAACGTGCAGTCCTGTTCTGATATCGGATCTGCCGTAACTGAAAATGCACTACCGATAATGATTTCGGTTGACCGTCTTTTTCTGATAAAAATCCCGGCAAGGAATTTTGTATAGATTTAATATCTTATGTCCACTAGAAGGCCAAATGAGTAGTTCGCCGCTGGGCCGGTATCGGGCTGTCTGCTTGCCGCCCACGCCGGTCCACGAGCACCGGGGCGATCGGCTCGCCGTGGGCGTGACGGCCGGATCGCCGGGCCGTACCGGTCGGAATTGGGATGCCGGACCTGAAACCGGCATGTAGCCTGCGCGGGGACCTGGAAAGAGGGAAGAGTCGTGGGACACGTTGAGGTCGGCCATCTGACATATGTTCTGCCGGACGGGCGGCCGCTGCTGGAGGACATCTCCTTCAGGGTCGGCGAGGGGGTGAAGGCGGCGCTCGTCGGCCCCAACGGGGCGGGCAAGACCACGCTGATGCGGTTGATCGCGGGCGATCTGAAACCGGTCGACGGCAGCGTCGCCGGCTCGGGCGGCCTGGGGATCATGCGGCAGTTCATCGGCAGCATCCGCGACGGCCGGACCGTGCACGACCTGCTGGTCAGCGTGGCCCCGACGCGCGTACGGGAGGCGGCCGGGAAGCTGGAGGCGGCCGAGCTGGTGATGATGGAGCGCGAGGACGAGAAGGCGCAGATGCGCTACGCGCAGGCCATCACCGACTACACCGACGCGGGCGGCTACGACATCGAGGTGCTCTGGGACACCTGCACGATGGCCGCGCTCGGCATGGCCTACGACGCCTGCAAGTACCGCGAGGTCAACACCCTGTCGGGCGGCGAGCAGAAGCGGCTGGTGCTGGAGGCGCTGCTGCGCGGCCCCGACCAGACGCTGCTGCTCGACGAGCCGGACAACTACCTGGACGTGCCGGGCAAGCTCTGGCTGGAGGGGGCGCTCCGCGAGACCCCCAAGACCGTTCTGCTGGTCAGCCACGACCGGCAGCTCCTGGCCAACGCGGCCGACCGGATCATCACCGTCGAGTCCGGCAACGTCTGGGTCCACGGCGGTGGCTTCCGCTCGTACGCGCAGGCGCGCCGGGAGCGCAACGAGCGTCTCGACGAGCTGAAGAAGCGCTGGGACGAGGAGCACGCCAAGATCAAACGATTGGTCCTGATGCTCAAGCAGAAGGCCAAGTACATGGACTCCATGGCCGCCGCCTACCACGCGGCCCAGACCCGGCTGCGCCGGTTCGAGGAGGCCGGGCCGCCCGAGGCCGCGCCCAGGGAGCAGTTCATCAGCATGCGGCTCAAGGGGGGCCGGACCGCCAAGCGGGCGGTGATCTGCGAGGGCCTGGAGCTGACCGGCCTGATGAAGCCGTTCGACCTGGAGATCTGGTACGGCGAGCGGGTGGCGGTGCTGGGCTCCAACGGCTCGGGCAAGTCCCACTTCCTGCGCCTGATCGCCGGCGAGGAGGTCCGGCACACCGGCGTGGCCAGGCTCGGCTCCCGGGTCGTGCCGGGCCACTTCGCGCAGACGCACGCCCGCCCCGAGCTCCTCGGCCGCACGCCGTGCGAGATCGTGATGACCGAGCACGCCCGGCTGAAGAACGAGGCGATGAAGATCCTGTCCCGCTACGAGCTGGCCGGGAGCATCGCCGAGCAGCGCTTCGAGACCCTCTCCGGAGGGCAGCAGGCGCGGCTGCAGATCCTGCTGCTGGAGCTGTCGGGCACCACGCTGCTGCTGCTGGACGAGCCCACCGACAACCTGGACCTGGCCAGCGCCGAGGCCCTTCAGGAGGGCCTGGACGCCTTCGACGGGACCGTGGTCGCGGTCACCCACGACCGCTGGTTCGCCGATGACTTCGACCGGTATCTGGTCTTCGGTTCCGATGGAAAGGTCTACGAATCCTCTGAACCGGTATGGGACGAGACCAGGGTGGTCCGGCAGAGGTAAAGAGTCGGGCCGCCGTCGGCGTGTCGGGGTGGGTGAGGGGGCTGTGCCGGTTATCACGGCTAGGTGAAGCACAGCACCCGAATCGTCGCAGTCCTGGCACTGTCGCTGCTCGCCGCGGGCTCCGGCTGCGCCGGCGAGGAGAAGCCGCCGGCCGCGCCGCTCCAGCCGCTCGCGGTCAGGGAGCAGGCGTCGTCCATCGTGAAGGGCGACGACGGGTACATGGTGAACTGGGCCGGGGTCCTCGCAAACACCAACCCGTGGCACTTCGGCGAGCACGTGGTGGCCACCGTCGTCGCCAGCGACTCCCAGGGCAAGGAGGTCGTCCGGCTGGACCAGCCGCTGGACGCGGTGCCGCCCGCCGGGGTCCTTCCCTTCACCGGCCAGGTGGTGACCCAGGACAGGCCCGTCGCGGTGAACATCTCCTACCGCCCGGCCCGCTGGCACCTGGCCGGCCGGATCGTCTCGGCCTTCCAGCCCTTTCCCGTGTACGACGTGCTGACCGACCGCACGAGCGACGGCGACTACCTGGTCACCGGCTACGTCGGCACCCCGTACGTGACACCGGCCCGCAGTCTGGCCGTCACCGCTCTGCTGCGCGACGGCAAGGGGAAGCTGCTGGGCGGCGGGAGCACCTTCGTGGACAACGTCCAGGCGGGCGAGAGGCGCCGTTTCGTCCTGCAGATCAAGAGCGTCGAGAATCCCCGCGACATCGCCTCGGCCGAGGTGACCGCGCGGGCCTGGGGGTCGAGCAGCCGCCCCTTCGAACAGCTCGCCCTGGGCGGCGCGCTGCCGGTGCACACGGTCAAGCCGAAGATGCCCCCGTTCGCCAAGGATCGCGGCAGGCAGGCGCCCCTGGCCGGGGTGATGGGCCCGTGACCGCGGCCCTTCCCCGGCGGCCCGCGGCCCCGTCCCGGTCCCGGTCCCGGTGATCCTCGACCGGGATGAACAATCCGGTCAAACAACCATTCATATATATTTATTACTGCAATTCTGGGGCGCTTTTTTTACCGGTTCGATTGACCCGGCAAAGACAGTTCTCGTCATTGTCCGCGAACCACTGGAACGTGGTGTGACGAATCCTTTACCGTCGGTGACATGATTGACAGCGTCCTGGTCGAAGCCCTGCGTGCGAGGGAGCCCGGGGCTCTCGTCGCCCTCTACGACGCCTACGTCGAAGGCGTCTACCGCTACTGCCGTTCGATGCTCGCGACCTCCGAGGACGCGCAGGCGGCCTTCCTCGACACCTTCGTCGCCGCCGAGGCCCATGTCCACGCCCTCGCCGACCCCCGGCGGCTGGAGGCGTGGCTGTACGCGCTCGCCAGGCAGGAGTGCCTGCGGCGCGTCCCCGCCGGGGCGCCCGAGACGCCGGCGCCCGCCCCCGGGACCGCCGGCGGCGACGCCGACCTGCGGGTGATGGCCTGGAACGCCACGCGGAGCCTGTCCCATGGCGACCGGGAGGTCCTCGACCTGAGCTGCCGGCACGGCTTCGGGCCCCTCGACCTGGGCGCGGTCCTGGGGGTGGGCACCAAGGCCGCCGGCGCGCTGTACGAGTCGGCCAGGGAGCGCCTGCGCGACGTCGTCACCGCCGAGGTCCTCGTCCGCAAGGGCCCCTACGACTGCGCGAGCAGGTCCCGCCTGCTGGCCGGTTTCGGCGGCGAGCTCACCCCGGAGGCGCGGGAGCGGGTGATCCGCCACGTGAAACGGTGCGACACCTGCGCGCCGCACCGGGTCAGGCAGGTCTCGGCGGCCAAGGTCTTCGACCTGCTCCCGGTGGCCCCGCTGCCGCCCGCGCTGCGCGCGCGGGTGATGGACTGCTTCAGCGACCCCGGCCGGGTCCCCTACCGGCGCGAGGTCGCCCACCGGGCCGGCCCCCTGGACGGCGGCGGGTTCCCCGAGGGCCGGACCCCCCGGAGCCGCCGCGGTTCCCGGGTGGTGGCCGGGGCCGCGGCGGCGATCGCCGCCGCGGCCGCGATCGCCCTGGTCGCCGTCCAGGTCGTGGCGGATCCGTCGGGCACCCGCTCCGGCGTCGCCTCGGGAGGGTTCCCGGCGGTGGTGGAGCCTCCGTCCGGACACCGGCCCTGGGGGCCCGGCCGGCAGGAGACCCCGGCGCCGGAGCGCGCCGGGGAGGGGCTGGCCGTCGAACTCCTCGGGTCGGCGCGGTCGCCGGACACCACCGGGTCCGGGCCGCAGGACGGTTCGCGGCCTCCGGGCCGTGACCGGGCCGCCGAAGGAGCAGAGGAGGAAGCCGACGGGGAGGAAGGGGCCGAGGGGCCGGCTGAGGCGCCGTCCGAGCGTGCCCCCAGAGGACCGGCCGAGTCCCCGGCCGACGGCCGCCGGACCCGGCGCTCACCCGGCGACGAACCGGCCGACCGGCCGGGGAGCCCGTCCCGGCGCCCTCCGGTGGACGCCCCTTCCCCGCGTCCCCCGCACTCCCCGCCCGCGCCGTCGTCCCAGGAGGTCGGTGCGCCGGACGGCCGTCACGCGGACCGCCTGCCGCACCGCCGCCACCACGGGCACCACCACGGGAACCGATCGTCACGCCTCTGCGGTCCCGGCGACGGTCCGGCCGGCCGGTCGACGGCCTCCCGGCCGGACCGGGGCTCCTCGCGTACGGACCGGGCCCCCTCGCGGACGGATCCGGGCGTCTCGCGCGACGATCCGGGTTCCTCGCGGGCGGAACGGACGTCCTCCGCGGACGGCACCCGACGGTGGCGCCGGGAGCGGGGCGACTCGCACGACGGCTCCCGGCCCGCGTCCGGCGGTCACCGGTCCCGATGGGAGGCGGAGGGCTCCCCGGACACCGCCTCCGAGGGGCGGGAGGGCGCCGGCCCGCCCGCGTCCGGCCAGGACCGAGGCCGGCGGCGGACCTGGGACGGCGCCGGTCCTGGCCGCTGAGGGGACCGGGCCCGCGGGCGAAGGACCGGATCCCACGATGAAGGGACGGGACCCGCGGAAGAGAGCCCCACGCCGGCGGGAGGGGCTCGCGGACGAGAGATCCCGTCGTGGAGTGGACGGGGCCGGAGACCTCGTGGGCGGGAGTAGGGTGGCGGGCGGTCGTCACGGGGCGTGAGCGGCAGGTGTGCGCCGAGTGATCGGCGGGAATGGTGAGGGATGCCGCCTGGGGGGCGGTACGCGCCGCTCTGGGGGCGGCACCGCGTCACGCGGTATTCCGTGTCATACGCGGCATTCACGGGGGACTCCGGGGGGAGACGCATGCGTTCAATCGGACGGCGCCGCCATGTCGCCGCGGTGGCGGGCCTGGCCTGCTGCCTGATCACCGGGCCGGGGCTCCCCGCCGGCGCCGTGCCCGGCCGCCTCTCCCCGCCCGACGACGTCGCGCCCGGCGGCGTGCGAGGCCCGTCGGCCACCGAGGTCGCCGAGGCGCGGGCCAGGGCCCGCGAGCGCGGTGAGCGTCTCGGCACCGCCACGGCCCTGGTCGCCGAGGCACAGGCCAGGCTGGAGGAGCTGACGATCCGCGCGGAGCGGCTCGTCGAGTCCTACAACGGGGAACTGGTCAGGACCGCCCGCGCCCGTGAGGTCGCCGAACGGGCCGCCGAACGGGTCCGGCTCGCCGGCTCCGAGGTCGACGAGGCACGCGGGATGGTGGCCGCGATCACCGCCCAGAGCTACGGCGGTCTCGACCTGAGTGATCCGATGACGACCGTGCTGGGCGGCGGCGGTGGCGGCACCGACGACGGCTACCTGCGCCGGGCCAGCATCCTGGCCCACATGGGCGGCGGCCAGGCCGAGAGGCTGAAACAGCTGCGCGAGGCCCAGGAGGTCTTCGCGATCCTCGGGGAACAGGCCGAGGACGCCTACACCCGGCAGCGGGAGGCGGCCGTCGCGGCCGAGGAGGCCAAACGGGCCGCCCAGGAGGCCGTGGCCGAGCAGGTCGAGGAGACCCGGCGGATCGAGCGGGAGCAGGCGCGCCTGGAGAGGCAGGCCGACGAGGCGCGAAGCGCCGCCGAACTGCTCGCCAGGGAACGCGCGGCCGCCCTGGAACGGGCGAGGATCGCCCGGGAGAACGCCGAGCGTGCCCGGTTCCAGCAGGAGGCGCTCCGCCGTGAGGCCGCGCGGGCGCGGGTGGCGGCGGGACAGCCCGCCTCCCGCTGGGCGCAGAACGTGGCGGAGGGATCGGCCAGGGGTGACATCGCCGCCGACTGGGCGCTCACCCAGCTCGACAAGCCGTACGTCTGGGCGGCGGCGGGACCGGCCGCCTACGACTGCTCGGGGCTGACCATGCGGGCCTGGGAGCGGGTCGGGGTCGCGATCGACCACTGGACCGGCACCCAGTGGACCTCGGGGCCGCACGTCCCGCTCAGCGAGCTCCGCCGCGGTGACCTGCTCTTCTACGGTCAGATCACCCGGAACCCCGGGGACATCCACCACGTCGGGATCTACATCGGCCAGGGGCTGATGGTGCACGCCCCGCAGACGGGCGACGTGGTCCGGGTCGCGCCGATGTGGCGCAGCGACCTGGTCGGCGCCACCCGTCCCGCCTGACGTCCCGCCTGACGTCCCGGCGCCCCGACCGGCACCCGGTGCGGGCGCCGGACCGGGTGCCCGGCCGGGGGCGGTCTAGTGCTTGCCGTGCGGATCGTCCTTGGCCCGCTGGATGGAACGCACGATCTCCTCCTCGGCCTCCACCCTGCCGACCCAGTTGGCGCCCTCGACGGACTTCCCGGGCTCCAGGTCCTTGTAGACCTCGAAGAAGTGCTGGATCTCCAGCCGGTCGAACTCCGGCACGTGGTGGATGTCGCGGATGTGCTCCATCCGGGGGTCGGTGGCGGGGACGCACAGGACCTTGTCGTCGCCGCCCTTCTCGTCGGTCATCCGGAACATGCCGACCGCCCGGCACTTGATCAGACAGCCGGGGAAGGTCGGTTCCTGCAGGAGCACCAGGGCGTCGAGCGGGTCGCCGTCCTCGCCGAGGGTGTCCTCGATGAAGCCGTAGTCGGCGGGGTACTGCGTGGAGGTGAACAGCATGCGGTCGAGCCTGATGCGGCCCGACTCGTGGTCCACCTCGTACTTGTTCCGTTGCCCCTTGGGAATCTCAACGAGAACGTCGAACTCCACCGCGGTTCCTCCACTCAACCCTCCGGGCACCCCCGGTTGGGCGTTAATGTCTCGTAAGCGTTTTATGCCTGATGGTTATGACGATGAGAGGTCGGCGGCGTGATGCGGCGTGATCGGTGGGTGGCCGTGATCACTCTCGTCCTGCTGCAGATCTTCGTCGTCGCGGCCGGCGCGCACCTGCTCACCGGCGATGCGCTGGTCCGGGGGGAACCCGAGCCGGTGGCGTCGGCGAAGCCGCCCCCCGTCCCGGTCATCACCGCGGGTCCGGTGCTGGCCGCGGGGGGGAACGGGCCTCTCCCTGCCAAGGGTACTTTGGCGGAGCGGTTGACCAAGGCGTTGGGTGACCCGGCGCTGGGCGGGAGCGTCGGCGCCGCGGTGCTCGACGCCGAGACCGGCACCGTGCTGTTCGGCAGCGGCGCCGCCGAGGGCCTCACCCCCGCCTCCACCACCAAGGTGGTCACCTCGGTCGCCGCGCTCGCCTCCCTGGGGGCCGACGCCCGGCTGAGCACCCGCGTGGTGCGGGGGGCCTCGCCCGGCACGATCGTCCTCGTCGGCGGGGGCGACCCCACGCTGGCGAGTCCCCGGGCGGCGTCCCGCCAGGTCTATCCCAGGCCCGCCGCGCTCGCCACGCTCGCCTCGCGTACCGCCAAGGCGCTCAAGGCGGCCGGGACGGCCAGGGTGACGGTGGCCTACGACGACTTCCTCTACAGCGGGCCGCGCACCGCCGCGACGTGGAAGCCCGGGTACGTGCCCGAGGGCAGCGTCGCCCCGGTCACGGCGCTCATGCTCGACGAGGGCAGGGCCTCGCCCGGGAACAGCGGCCGGGTCGCCGACCCCTCCCGCGCGACGCACGCCGCGTTCGTGTCGCTGCTGTCGAGGTACGGGGTGAAGGTCTCGTCCTCGGCCGGCCGCTCCAGGGCCCCGGCGGGCGCCGAGGAGATCGCCCGCGTCGACTCCGCCCCGGTCTACGCGCTGGTCGAGCGGGCTCTCACGCTCAGCGACAACGACCTGTCGGAGGCGCTGGCCCGGCACGTGGCGATCAAGGAGGGCAAGCCCGCCTCCTTCGACGGCGGCGCCGCGGCCGTGGGCGCGGTGCTGGCCAGGCTCGGCGTGGCCCGGGGGGTGCGGGTCTTCGACGGCAGCGGGCTCTCGCCGCGGAACCGCATCACCCCCGAGGCGCTGGCCCGCCTGGTCGCGGCGGCGACGGCCCCGGGCAACCCCGGCCTGCACGCGATCTCCGGCGGCATGCCGATCTCCGGCTTCAGCGGCACCCTGGGGCACCGCTTCGACCGGCTGCGCTCGGCCCACGGGCTGATCCGCGCCAAGACGGGCACCCTCGACGGGGTCAACACCCTGGCGGGGATGACCGTCACGCGGGCCGGACGCCTGGTGACCTTCGCGTTCATGGCCGACGACGTCCCGCCCGGCTGGGGAAAGGCGGAGGCGGCCTTGGACCGGCTCGCCGCGGTGGTCGCCTCCGGCTGATCACGGGTTCCGGGTGCGCGGCCGGGCGAGGGAGCACGTACGGTGGACGGTATGCAGGTGATCGATTGGGACCTTGCCGTAGCGACCGGAACGCGCCTGGTGCGCCCCGGGCCGCAAGTGAGCCGAGAGGAGGCCCGCCAGGCCGTCGCCGATCTCCGACGGCTCTCGCGCGAGGCCGAGGGGCACGTCCGCGAGTTCACCCGGATCGACACCGAGACCGCGCCGCAGACCGCCACCGTCGTGGACCGGCCCGGCTGGATCAAGGCCAACGTCGAGGGCTTCCGGGTGGTGCTGGAGCCGTTCACCGAGCGGATGGCCGCCCGCAGGGACCAGACGCCGGCGATCGTGAGCGCGGTGGGCTCGCGCGTCACCGGGGTCGAGGTGGGCGCGGTGCTGGCCTTTCTGGCCTCCCGGGTGCTGGGGCAGTACGAGCTGTTCCTGCCGCCGGACCCGACCGGGCAGGCGCCCACCGGCCGGCTCACGCTGGTCGCGCCGAACATCGTTCACGCCGAGCAGGAGCTCAACGTGAACCCGCGTGACTTCCGGCTCTGGGTCTGCCTGCACGAGGAGACCCACCGGGTGCAGTTCACCGGCGTCCCCTGGCTGCGCGAGTACGTCAGGTCGCAGACGACCGACTTCCTGCTGGCCTCCGACATCGACCTGCCCGTCCTGCTGGAGCGGCTCCGCTCGGCCGCCGGCACGTTCACCGACGTGGTCAGGGGCGGCGAGGGCAACCTCATCGACGCCATCCAGACGCCCGAGCAGAAGGTGATCCTCGACCGGCTCACCGCGGTGATGACCCTGGTCGAGGGGCACGGCGACTACGTGATGGACGCGGTCGGCCCCTCGGTGGTGCCCTCGGTCGCCGACATCCGCGCCAAGTTCCACCACCGCCGCGAGGGCGGCTCCCGCCTGGACCGCACGGTCCGCAGGCTGCTCGGCCTCGACCTCAAGATGAAGCAGTACGCCGAGGGCTCGGCCTTCGTCCGCACGGTCGTGGGCCGGGTGGGCATCGACGGCTTCAACAAGGTGTGGACCTCGTCGGAGACCCTCCCCACCCAGGCCGAGATCGCCGCCCCGGAACGCTGGATCTCCCGGGTCGTCGACACCCCGGCCATCCCGGCCGGCGGCTCCGTCGGCTGACCGTCGGCCGGTCGGCGGCCGATCGACGGCCGGAGGGCGGCACCGCCCGCCGGAGGCCGGACAATGGCCGTCATGGGTCCGCATCCCGCCGTCGCCGACGTCCGCCGTGCCGTACGACTCGCGCTGGGCGACCTGGAGCCGGGCCGGCTGGTGCTGGCCGCGTGCAGCGGCGGCGCGGACTCCCTGGCCCTGGCGGCCGCGCTGGGGTTCGTCGCGCCGCGCGCCGGGCTCCGCGCCGGCCTGCTGACCGTCGACCACGGACTGCAACCGGGTTCGTCCGCGCGCGCGGACGACGTGGTCGCCCTCGCGCCCGGCCTGGGGCTGGACCCCGCCGAGGCGCTGCCGGTCTCGGTGGGCACCGAGGGGGGGCCGGAGGCCGCGGCCCGGCAGGCGCGGTACGCGGCCCTGTCGCGGGCGGCGGAGCGGCTCGGCGCCGCCGCCGTGCTGCTGGCGCACACCAGGGACGACCAGGCCGAGACCGTCCTGCTCGGCCTGGCCAGGGGGAGCGGCACCCGTTCGCTGGCCGGCATGCCCGCCCTGGCCGGCCTCTACCGCCGGCCCCTGCTGGGGCTCGGCCGCGCCACGACCGTGGCGGCCTGCGCGGCGCTCGGCCTGACGCCGTGGCAGGACCCGCACAACCTCGACGCGCGCTTCACCCGCGTCAGGGTCAGGAGGCGGCTGCTGCCCGTCCTGGAGGACGAGCTCGGCCCGGGAATGGCCGAGGCGCTCGCCAGGACCGCCGCCCTGTGCCGGGACGACGCCGACGCGCTCGACGCCTGGGCGGGTGAGGTCTACGACCGCGCGGCCGTCATCGATTGCGCTCTT
Source organism: Streptosporangium sp. NPDC023615 (assembly GCF_040640155.1). NCBI lineage: Bacteria > Bacillati > Actinomycetota > Actinomycetes > Streptosporangiales > Streptosporangiaceae > Streptosporangium > Streptosporangium sp. NPDC023615. Next base: position 204,488 of record NZ_JBFABE010000005.1, on the reverse strand, counting down.
AGCGATATCGTCGCGGTGAGGGTGGCCGTACCGGAGCTGGAGGACCTGCCGGCGGCGGTGCGCCGCCGGGTGCTGCGGCGGGCTGTGATCGGCGCCGGGGCCTCGCCGGGCACGCTCGCGGCCTCGCACGTGCTGCAGATCGACCGTCTGGTGACGGCCTGGCGGGGTCAGCGGCGCATAGAGGTGCCCGGGGGGGTGGCGGTGGTCCGGCGGTATGACACCCTGATATTCGCCAGACAGGTAGACAGCCCCTTCTCGTAAGGAAATTCCCAGGTGGACGCAGCCGACATGGGCAGGGACCTCGCGAAGGTCCTCATTCCCGAGGAAGAGCTCCAGGCCAAGATCAAGGAGCTCGCGAGCCGGATCGACGAGGACTACGCGGGCAAGGACCTGCTGCTCGTGGGCGTGCTCAAGGGCGCGGTCATGGTCATGGCGGACCTGGCCAGGGCCCTGCACCTGCCCGTGCAGATGGACTGGATGGCCGTGTCGTCCTACGGGGCGGGCACCAGGTCCTCGGGTGTCGTACGGGTGCTGAAGGACCTCGACACCGACATCGCCGGACGTCACGTGCTGGTCGTGGAGGACATCATCGACTCCGGCCTGACGCTGTCGTGGCTGGTGCAGAACCTGCGCTCGCGCAATCCCGCCTCGGTGGAGATCTGCGCGGCGCTGCGCAAGCCGGAGGCGGTGAAGGTGCCGATCGACGTGAAGTACATCGGTTTCGACATCCCCGGCGAGTTCGTGATCGGCTACGGCCTCGACTACGCCGAGCGCTACCGCAACCTCCCGTTCATCGGCACCCTCGCCCCGCACGTGTACGGGGCGGGCTGAGGCCGGGCCGACACCGGCCGGAGCAGGGCGGGCCGGGGCGGGAAGAGGTATGGGCGAACCGAAAAGTACGCCCTGCGCGAAGTGTGTCATTCACAAACGCGACATTGCCCATAGCGGCGGGGAACACGGACCTACCTGACGTACGTTGGTAGGGCAAAGCCGGTGTGCACCGCGCGGGTAACCCCGCGCGTCGCGCCGGTGTACCTTCGGACGACCGAGGGGGTGGCCGAGGCCGCCCCCGGGGTAGTCAGTTGGAGCGGTTAGGGATACCGCGAACCCCGGGTTCGCCCGGGGTTGCCAGGCTCTGGTCAGGAAGGGACGGGCCCGCCGGGGTTCCGCATCGGATGGATCTCAAGCGATTTACACGTGGGCCACTGCTGTGGATCCTGGGCATCGTCGTCGTGCTTCTTCTCGCCTCCACCATGCTCGGTGGGGACGGCAACTACGAGAAGAAGGACACCTCCCAGATCATCAGCTGGATCGACGAGGGCAAGGTCTCCAACGCCAAGATCATCGACAAGGATCAGCGCATCGAGGTCACGCTGACCGACAAGAAGCGCTACTACTCCATGTGGGTGACCGGTCAGGGCGTCCAGCTCGCCGAGAAGCTCCAGGCCGCCAGGGCCGCGGGCAAGCTTCCCAACGGCTACAACGTCGAGGTGCCCCAGCAGAGCTTCCTCGTCGGGCTGCTGGTGAGCTTCCTGCCGATCGTCTTCATCGTGCTGATCTTCCTGTTCGTCATGAACCAGATGCAGGGCGGCGGCTCCCGGGTGATGAACTTCGGGAAGTCGAAGGCGAAGCTCATCACCAAGGACACCCCCAAGACCACCTTCGCCGACGTCGCGGGCGCCGACGAGGCCATCGAGGAGCTCCAGGAGATCAAGGAGTTCCTCCAGGCCCCGGCCAAGTTCCAGGCGATCGGCGCCAAGATCCCCAAGGGTGTGCTGCTCTACGGCCCGCCCGGAACCGGCAAGACCCTGCTCGCCAGGGCCGTCGCCGGTGAGGCCGGGGTGCCGTTCTACTCCATCTCCGGTTCCGACTTCGTGGAGATGTTCGTCGGTGTCGGCGCCTCCCGGGTGCGCGACCTGTTCGAGCAGGCCAAGGCGAACGCCCCGGCCATCATCTTCATCGACGAGATCGACGCGGTGGGCCGCCACCGCGGCGCCGGCCTCGGCGGCGGGCACGACGAGCGCGAGCAGACGCTGAACCAGCTCCTCGTCGAGATGGACGGCTTCGACGTCAAGGGCGGCGTGATCCTGATCGCCGCGACCAACCGGCCCGACATCCTCGACCCCGCGCTGCTGCGCCCGGGCCGTTTCGACCGGCAGGTCACCGTCGACCGCCCCGACCTGGAGGGCCGCAAGGGCATCCTCAAGGTGCACGGGCGCGGCAAGCCGTTCGCCGAGGGCGTCGACCTCGACATCATCGCCCGCCGGACGCCCGGGTTCACCGGTGCCGACCTGGCCAACGTGATCAACGAGGCCGCGCTGCTCACCGCGCGGGCCGACCAGAAGCTGATCACGATGGAGCTCCTGGAGGAGTCCATCGACCGGGTGATGGCCGGTCCCGAGCGCAAGTCGCGCCTCATGTCGGACCAGGAAAAGAAGATCATCGCCTACCACGAGGGCGGTCACGCCCTGGTCGCGCACGCGCTGCCCAACTCTGACCCGGTCCACAAGATCACGATCCTGTCCCGTGGACGCGCCCTCGGTTACACGATGACGCTGCCGATGGAGGACAAGTTCCTCGCGACCCGCTCGGAGATGCTGGACCAGCTCGCGATGCTGCTCGGCGGCCGTACGGCGGAGGAGCTCGTCTTCCACGAGCCCACCACCGGCGCCTCGAACGACATCGAGAAGGCCACCTCCATCGCCCGCCGCATGGTCACCGAGTACGGCATGAGCGAGCAGCTCGGCGCCCGCAAGTTCGGCAGCGGCAACAGCGAGGTCTTCCTCGGCCGCGAGATGGGTCACGAGCGCGACTACTCCGAGAAGATCGCCTCCACGATCGACGAGGAGGTCCGCCGCCTCATCGAGGCCGGGCACGACCAGGCCTGGGAGATCCTCGTCGAGTACCGTGACGTGCTCGACAACCTGGTGCTGGAGCTGATGGAGAAGGAGACCCTCTCGCGCGACCAGGTGCTGCAGATCTTCGCACCCGTCGTGGTGAGGGAGAAGCGTCCCTCCTACTCCGGCTACGGCAAGCGGCTGCCCTCCAACCGCCCGCCGATCCTGACCCGCAAGGAGCAGTCCGGCAACGGCTCGCTCCCGCCGGGCGAGCAGGCACCCGGCGGCAACGGCGCCCTTCCCGCCGGGACGGGTCACCCCGACTCGGTGCCCAGGGACGGGAACTGAGCGTGGGGGGCGTGCAGCCGCTCAAGGTCGACGCGGTCCGGCTGGAGAACGCCGTCCGGGAGATCCTCATCGCCATCGGTGAGGACCCCGACCGGGACGGCCTCCAGCAGACCCCGGCCCGGGTGGCCCGTGCCTACGCCGAGCAGTTCGCCGGGCTGGGACAGACGCCCGAGGACGTGCTGACCACGGTCTTCGACGTCGACCACGACGAGATGGTGCTGGTGCGCGACATCGAGGTCTACTCGACCTGCGAGCACCACCTCGTGCCGTTCCACGGCGTCGCCCACGTCGGCTACATCCCGAACGCCAGGGGACAGGTCACCGGCCTGTCCAAGCTGGCCCGCCTGGTCGACGTCTACGCCAGGCGTCCCCAGGTGCAGGAGCGGATGACCTCGCAGATCGCCGACGCGCTGATGAACGTGCTCCAGCCGCGGGGGGTGATCGTCGTGATCGAGTGCGAGCACCTCTGCATGACCATGCGCGGCGTCCGCAAGCCCGGGGCCAAGACGATCACCTCGGCCGTCCGCGGCGACTTCCGCAGCAGCGACAAGACCCGCGCCGAGGCGATGGCCCTCATCATCCGCCGCTGACCGCCCCGTCCTCCGGCCGCTCCCGGCCGCCTTCCCGCGACCCCGGGAAGGCGGCCGGGAGCGGCGCGTGTGCGGATTCGTTATGGCGCAAGCCGGACCCACGACACAGGCGAACCGCGGACAACGCCTAGGCTTGTCCGCATGACTACGTGGAGTGTGCCCGGGCTGCCGGACGCGGGCCGGTGCCTCGTGATGGGCGTGGTCAACGTGACTCCCGACTCGTTCTCCGACGGCGGCCGGTGGTTCGACCCCGTCGAGGCCGTGCGCCACGGCCTGGAGCTGGTCGAGCAGGGCGCCGACATCGTCGACGTGGGCGGCGAGTCCACCAGGCCCGGTGCCGCCCGGGTGTCCCTGGAGGAGGAACTGGCCAGGGTCGAGCCGGTCGTCCGCGGCCTGAGCCGCGAGGGCGTCACCGTCAGCGTCGACACGATGAGGGCCGAGGTGGCCCAGATGGCCGTCGAGGCCGGGGCGAGGATGGTCAACGACGTCAGCGGCGGGCTGGCCGATCCGGAGATGCCCAGGGTGGTCGCCGCCTCGGGCGTCGCGTACGTGGTGATGCACTGGCGGGGGCACAGTCACGCCATGGACCGCCGGGCGGTCTACGGCGACGTGGTGGGTGAGGTCCGCGAGGAACTGGCCAAGCGGGTCGCCTCCGTGCTCGCCGAGGGGGTGTCCGAGCGGCAGATCGTGCTCGATCCGGGGCTGGGCTTCTCCAAGAACCCCGAGCACAACTGGGCGCTGATCGCGGGCCTCGACCGCCTCGCCGAACTGGGGTACCCGCTCATCGTCGGGGCGTCGCGGAAGCGGTTCCTGGGCCGCCTGCTGGCGGGACCGGACGGCACGCCACGTCCTTTCATCCACAGTGACGACGCCACCCTCGCCGTGACCGCGCTCACCGCGCTGTCGGGGGCCTGGTGCGTGCGCGTGCACGATGTCCGCCCGAACGCGGACGCCGTCCGTGTGGCTGCCGCAGTTCAGGGAGCGAGATCATGAGCGTCGACACCACCGCCGTCGAGACGGTCAACCAGGAGTTCTACACCGCCATCGAGAACGCCGACCTGGACCGGATGACCGAGATCTGGGCCGAGGACATCGAGGGCGAGCAGATCAGTTGCGTGCACCCCGGATGGCCGATCGTGAACGGCCGCCAGGAGGTGCTGCGCTCCTGGGCGCTGATCATGGCCAACACGCCCTACATCCAGTTCGTGCTGACCGACGTCCGCGTCATGGTCCTCGGCGACGTCGCCGTCCTCACCTGTGAGGAGAACATCCTCACCGCGGGCGACGAAGGTGATTCCAGCTTCGCCGCGGGCAAGGTGGTGGCGAGCAACACCTTCGTGCGGACGTCGGCGGGGTGGCGGCTCTGGCTGCACCACGGCTCCCCCGTGCTGCAGGGCGACGACGAGGACGAGGACGAGGAGGCCGCGTGAGCGAGCGCGCCGGCGCAGGGCCCGGTGACGGCGACATCGGTGAGGGGACCGGTGGCGGACCTCACGATCCGGCGCCGCTGCGGATCCACGACGGGGTCAGCGAGCTGATCGGCGACCCGGTCGACGGCCTGCTCCCCGGCCCGCCCGCCGATCCGGGCCGGCCCGCCGACCCCGGCCGCGGGGCGTTCGGCGACCCCCTCCGAGACCCCCTCCACGACCCCGCCCTCGACCTCCTGCGCGATCCGCCGGGCGGTACGTTCCGCGATCCGGTACGGGAGACGCCCCACGGTCCGGCCGGAGCCCGGCGGGCGGCCGACCGGATCAGCGTCACGGGCCTGCGGGCCCGTGGGCGGCACGGCGTGCTGGCGGCGGAACGCGAGCTCGGCCAGGAGTTCGTCGTGGACGTGACGCTCTTCCTCGACACGGCACCCGCGGCGGCCGGCGACGACCTCTCCAGGACCGTCCACTACGGCGAGCTCGCCGAGGACCTCGTACGGGTCGTGGAGGGCGAGCCGGTCGACCTGATCGAGACCCTGGCCCAGCGCCTGGCCGACGTCTGCCTGGACCGCGAACCCGTCCTGGCGGCCGAGGTGAGCGTGCACAAGCCGTCCGCGCCGATCCCGCTGCCGTTCGACGACGTGATCGTGACGATCACCCGGAGCCGGGCATGAGGGTGGTCCTGGCGCTCGGCAGCAACCTGGGCGACCGGCACGCCACCCTGCGCGGAGCGGTCGAGGCGCTCTTCGCCGGGCCGGACCTCACCTTCGTCGCGGCTTCCCCGGTCTACGAGACCGACCCGGTCGGCGGTCCGGAACAGGGCGCCTACCTCAACGCGGTGGTGATCGCCGAGAGCGCGCTGGAACCCCGGAGCCTGCTCGATCGTGCTCAGAGTGTGGAGAACGCCTTCGGCCGGGTCCGGGTGGAGCGCTGGGGAGCGCGCACCCTGGACGTCGATCTGATCACCGTGGGGGACGTCGTGATGGACGACCCCGACCTCACGCTGCCTCATCCCCGCGCGCACGAGCGCGCCTTCGTGCTGGTCCCGTGGGTACGGGCCGACCCCGGCGCCGTCCTGTCCGGGAGGCGGGTTGCCGACCTGCTGGCCGGCCTCGACCAGGCCTACGTGCGGCCGCGCACCGATCTGACCCTGGGCGGGCCCGCGTGAGGCCCACCCGTCCCGGCGTCCTCGTCGGGCTCCTCGTCGTGTTCGCCGTCCTCACCTGGTCGCTCCTGCGGCCGTTCTACTCGGACCTGCAGGCCGTGCCGTGGACGGCGATCCCGACGGTGCTGCTGCTGGCGGTCGGCGAGTTCTACAGCGGGTGGATGACGAAGGCCAGGATCGAGCGCAGGCCCGGCACCGAGCCCGTCGAACCCCTGGCCGTGGCCCGCCTGGCGGCGCTGGCCAAGGCCTCCGCGTACGGCGGGGCGGTCTTCGGCGGGATCTTCGCCGGGTTCGCCCTCTACACCGTCGAACTGCTGGGGCAGGAGGTGCCCCGCCGCGACTTCTTCGTCGCCGGCGGATCGACGCTGGCCTGCGTGCTGCTGGTCTGCGCCGCCCTGTACCTGGAGTACTGCTGCAAGGTCCCCAAGGACACCGCGGACGACGAGCGCTGACACGGGCGCGGGGTTTCCCGAGGACACCGCGGACGACGGGCGCCGGTACGGGCGGCCGTCCGGGGCGGGTGACGGCGCGGGCCGCCGGAGCGGGGGGCGCTACCGCCGCCCCGCCCACCTGCGCCCGAAGAGCATGATCACCGGGAGCGTGCACATCAGCGCCCCGCCCACGGCCAGGGGGCGCTCCAGCCACCACGACAGGTCGGGCCGGACCAGGGGGGCGGGCCCGCTGCCCGCCACCCACCAGGTCAGGGCCACCCAGATCGCCATGCCGGTGGTGTGGAACAGGAACAGCGGGAGCGCGAACCGGTTGACGGTCTCGTTCACGCCCTGCCACCGGGGGCGGTCGAGGAGACGCTCCATGGAGGGCCTGATCACCTCCACCAGGCCGATCTGGAAGATCAGCAGTGCCACGATGACAAAGGTGGGGGGCGCCATGTTGGAGAGCCTGTCGCCGGGCACGCCCACCATCGACCCCGGGTAGATGCCCGAGTAGACCAGGCCGAAGAGGGCGAACAGGCCGGTCCACAGGATCGCCATGTCGAAGCGGCGGGGCAGCGCCACCACCCTGTCGTAGAAGAACCCGGCCTGGTGGGCCAGCCCCCAGACGATGATCATGTTGAGCCAGCCCGCGGCCTCGTACCCGTAGCGCAGCCGCAGCACGTCGACGACGAGCGCCGCCCCCGCCAGCCAGATCAGCGCCAGCACGTCGTAGCGCCGGTGCAACCAGAGCGCGACCGGGAGCAGGGCGATCAGCACGAGGTACACGCCGATGAACCACAGCGGGCTGATGACGAGCAGGACCACCCGGTCCATCCAGCCGACGCCGAACGCCCGCGTCACGAACACGCCCAGCACGACCCAGGTCCCGGCCAGCGCCAGCGCCGGGATCGCGAGGCCGCGGATGCGCCGCCACACGAAGGCGCCGATGCCGACCCCGCGCTCGTAGGCACGGTTCCACGACAGCAGGTGGACGTGCCCGCCCACGTAGAAGAAGAGCGGCAGCACCTGGAGCAGCCAGGTCAGGATCCACAGCCCCGAGGTGAAGCCCAGCGGGCTGGTCGGCGAGGGGCCGTCCGGTCCCCACTCCAGGATGGTGAACGCCCAGTGCCAGATCACCACGACGACCAGGCTGATCGCGCGCAGCCAGTCGACGTACCTGTCCCGCCGGGACGGCGCCCGGCCGGACGGCGGGGGATCGGGGACGGCCGCGGGGGAGCTCGTCCGCTCCGCGTCCGGGGGGGAATCGGTCATGGGGGCGGGCCGTCTCTCACTTGTCGATGTCGCCGACGACGAAGAACAGCGAGCCCAGGATGGCGACCATGTCGGGGACCAGGTGCCCCGGCAGCAGCTCGCGGAGCACCTGGACGTTGTTGAAGGAGGCCGAGCGGAGCTTCATCCGCCACGGCGTCTTCTCCCCGCGCGACACCAGGTAGTAGCCGTTGATCCCGAGCGGGTTCTCCGTCCACGCGTAGGTGTGGCCCTCGGGGACCTTGAGCACCTTGGGCAGACGCTGGTTGACCGGCCCGGGGGGCAGGTCGAGGAGCCGCTCCACACAGGCGTCGGCCAGGTCCAGGGAGACCTTCACCTGCTCCAGCAGCACCTCGAAGCGGGCGTGGCAGTCCCCGGCGGAGCGGGTGACGACCTTCACCGGCAGCTCTCCGTAGGCGAGGTAGGGCTCGTCCCTGCGCAGGTCCACGTCGACGCCGGAGGCGCGGGCGATCGGGCCGCTCACGCCGTACTGCATGATGGTCTCCCGATCCAGGACGCCCACCCCGCGGGTACGGGCGAGGAAGATCTCGTTCCCGGAGATCAGGTTCTCGATGTCGGGCAGCCGGCGCCGCACGTCGGCCACGGCCGCCGAGACCCGGCCGGTCCACCCCTCGGGCAGCTCCTCCTTGAGGCCGCCGACCCGGTTGAACATGTAGTGCATGCGCCCGCCGGAGATCTCCTCCATCACCGCCTGGAGGGTCTCGCGCTCCCGGAAGGCGTAGAAGACCGGCGTGATCGCGCCGAGTTCCAGCGGGTAGGAGCCGAGGAACATCAGGTGGCTGAGCACCCGGTTGAGCTCGGCCAGCAGCGTCCGCGTCCACACCGCCCTGACCGGCACCTCCATGCCGAGCATCCGCTCCACCGCGAGCACGACGCCCAGCTCGTTGGCGAACGCCGACAGCCAGTCGTGCCGGTTGGCCAGCACGATGATCTGCCGGTAGTCGCGCACCTCGAACAGCTTCTCGGCGCCCCGGTGCATGTAGCCCACGATGGGCTCGGCCGAGGAGATCCGCTCCCCGTCCAGGGTGAGCCGCAGCCGCAGCACGCCGTGCGTGGACGGGTGCTGCGGCCCGATGTTGAGGACCATGTCCTCGGTCGCGAGCTCCTTGCCGTGCGCGCCGCCCACGGCGGCGGCCCCCGCGCCCATGCCCACGCTCAGCTCGCGGGGCGCGGCGCCTTGGGCGTGAGGTTCGGTCATGGGTCCCATGCTGTCACGTCAGGCGCGCGAGGCAAGATCCCGCAGGGCGCCGATCAGCCGGTCCACGTGCTCCTCGGTCGTGCCGATGCCGATGGAGGCGCGCACCGCCGAGGCGGTGACGTCGTCGCAGCCGCCGTCCTTGGCGCCCAGCAGGTGGCGGACGAAGGGGTGGGCGCAGAACTTGCCGTCGCGGACGCCGATGCCGTGGTCGGCGGAGAGGGTCTCGGCGACCTCGCGGGCGGTGTGGCCGTCCACCACGAAGGAGACGATGCCGACGCGCGGGTGGTCGGCCCCCCACAGGGAGAGCTCGTGCACGCCGGGGACGGAGGCCAGGCCCGCGCGCAGCCGCGCCAGCAGGCGCTCCTCCTCCCGGATCAGGGGGGTCCAGCCGGTGGCGGACAGGGCGTCGCAGGCCGCGGCCAGCGCGACGGCGCCCAGCACGTTCGGGGTGCCGGCCTCGTGCCGGGCCTCGGGGTCGTCGTGCCACTCGGCCCCGTCGTCGCCGACGGCCCTCACCGCGCCGCCGCCCCGCAGGTACGGCTCGGCGTCGGCCAGCCAGTCGGAGCGGCCGATCAGCGCGCCCGTGCCGAACGGGGCGTAGAGCTTGTGGCCGGAGAAGACCACGTAGTCCAGGTCGAGCGCGGTCAGGTTCAGGCGGCGGTGCGGGACGAGCTGCGCGGCGTCGACCAGGACGCGGGCGCCGTGGCGGTGCGCGATGTGGGCCAGCGCGGCGATCGGCCAGAGCTCGCCGGTGACGTTGGAGGCGGCGGTCACCACCAGCAACGCCGGGCCCTCGATCGAGTCCAGGGCCTCGTCGGCGGCGCGGACGGCCTCGCCGGGGAACGCGGGCACCGGCAGCCGCACCGCGCGCTTCCAGGGCAGCAGCGAGGCGTGGTGCTCGGTGTCGAACACGACCGCGACGGTGCCCTCCGGCAGGCTGCGGGCCAGCAGGTTGGTCGCGTCGGTGGTGTTGCGGGTGAAGATCACCGAGTCGTCCGGGCGCGCACCGGCGAAGGCGCGCACCGTGTGCCGGGCCTGCTCGTAGCGGGCCGTGGTGAGCTGGGACGCGTACCCGGCGCCCCGGTGGACGCTGGAGTAGGCCGGGAGCGCGGCGGCGACGGCGGCGCCGACCGGCTCCAGACAGGGGGCGCTGGCGGCGTAGTCGAGGTTGGCGTAGCGGACGAGCCTGCCGCCCCTGACCGGGACCTCCAGGTCCGAGCCGAGCACGGCGGGGATCGGCCGGTCGCCGCCCGCCCCGGCCCCGCCGGTCACCGCGGTCGCGGGGGCCGGGGTCGCGAGGACGTCGGCGACGGGGGTGGAAGAGTCGAAGATCGTCAGGGCGGACATGTCGGGGCTCCTTCGAGGTCATCGGACCTCGACCCATGAGACATAGGCACCCGAAGCCCGCGCTTGCCCGGCACACCTCGTGCCGGACCAGGTCCTCACCCGGGGCACCCCGCCGCGGACGCGAGGGTTGCCGGCCAGCGAGCCGGGGCTTGTCACTGGCACTCATGACCTACGGGGGAACTATAACCGACGGCCGCCGCCCTTTCGCAAGTCCGGACACGCGCCACGGGACGGCACGGGCGGTGACTTTCGACACGGAAGGGCGCGTGAGGAACTCCTGAGGGCTCCCGGTCGTCCAGGCAGTCAGCCGAAGAACCGTTCCGGCCGCCGGCCGGCTCTGTTCCCCCCGGGCCGACAAAGGAGAAAGCAATGGACTGGGTGACCAACCCGGAGATATGGATAGGGTTCTTCACCCTTGTCGCCCTGGAGATCGTCCTGGGGATCGACAACATCATCTTCATCTCGATCCTGGTGAGCAGGCTCCCCCCCGAGCAGCGGGACAAGGCGCGCAGGCTGGGTCTCCTCGTGGCCCTGCTCAGCCGCCTCGCCCTGCTGGTGGCGCTCGCGTGGGTGGTGAGACTCACCGAACCCTTCTTCGAGGTGTTCGGGCACGGGATATCCGGGCGAGATCTGATCCTGATACTCGGCGGCCTGTTCCTGCTGGCCAAGAGCGTCCACGAGATGCACGGCAGCCTGGAGGGCGACTCCGGCCACGCCGGGGGCAGGACGGCCTCCTCCTACGCCTCCGTGATCGTCCAGATCATGATCCTCGACATCGTCTTCTCGCTCGACTCGGTGATCACCGCGGTCGGCATGGTGGACGAGCTGGGCGTCATGATCGCGGCCGTCATCGTCGCGGTCCTGGTGATGCTGTTCGCCTCCGGCCCGATCAGCCGCTTCGTGGACCAGCACCCGAGCATCAAGATGCTCGCGCTGTCCTTCCTGGTGCTGATCGGCGTCGTCCTCATCGCCGAGGGCTTCGAGCAGCACATCCCCAAGGGCTACATCTACTTCGCGATGGCCTTCTCGCTGCTGGTGGAACTGCTGAACATCCGGATGCGCCGCAAGACGGGCCAGAAGCCGGTCGAGCTGCACACCCGCTACGAGGCCGGGCCTTCCGAGCCCGCAGGCCCTTCCGGGACGGCCGGTTCTTCCGGGACGGCGGGGTCTTCCGGACCGGATGCAGGGCCGGCCGGGTCCCCCGGCGCGAGCGGATCCTCGGGGCCGGGTGAGGGGGAGCAGGCGGGAACCGGGCCGCGTGGCCCCCTCCGGGCGGAGACCCGGCCGGACGAGAAGGATCGCCCCGTGTGAGGTCGGGTGACCGGCCCGCCTTTCAGGCCGGATTACGATGCTCATGTGCGCTTTGATCCCTGGAATCCGGAATTCGTCGCCCACCCGTACGACGCCTACGACGAACTGAGACGGGAGCGGCCGGTCAGCTTCTTCGAGCCGACCGGCCAGTGGCTCGTCGCCCGGCACGCCGACGTCAACGCGTTGCTGCGCGACCGCAGGCTCGGCCGCTCCTACCTGCACGTCGCCACCCACGCCGAGTTCGGCAGGCCGGACGACCCGGAGTTCCAGGACCCGTTCTGGCGGGTGATCAGGGCGGGAATGCTCGACGTCGAGCCGCCGGTGCACACCCGGCTCCGAAGGCTGGTGTCGAGGGCGTTCACGCCGCGCATGGTCGAGGCGCTCCGGCCCAAGGTGGCCCGGATGGCCGGGAGGCTGGCCGACGACTTCGTCGAGCGCGGTGGCGGGGACCTGATCGCCGAGGTGGCCGAGCCTCTCCCGGTCGCGGTGATCGCCGAGATGCTCGGCGTACCCGAGGCGGACCGGCACCTGCTGCGGCCCTGGTCGGCCCAGATCTGCGGGATGTACGAGCTGCGGCCGTCGGCCGAGGCCCAGCACACGGCCGTACGCGCGGCCGAGGAGTTCTCCGCCTACCTCGTCGATCTGGCCCGCGCCCGGCGGGCCGACCCGGGCGACGACCTGATCAGCGCGCTCGCCCTGGTGGCCGACGAGGGGGATCGGCTCACCGAGGAGGAGCTCGTCGGCACCTGCGTGCTGCTGCTCAACGCCGGGCACGAGGCCACGGTCAACGTCACCGGCAACGGCTGGTGGGCGCTCTTCCGCAACCCGGCCGAGCTGGAGCGGCTCCGCGCCGACCCCGGCCTGCTGCCCACCGCGGTCGAGGAGCTGATGCGCTGGGACACGCCGCTGCAGATGTTCGAGCGCTGGGTGCTGGAGGACGTCTCGGTGGGCGGGGTCGACATCCCCAGGGGCACCGAGGTGGCCCTGCTGTTCGGCTCGGCCAACCGCGACCCCGAGGCCTTCGCCGACCCCACCCGCCTGGACGTGGCCCGGGCCGACAACCCGCACATCTCCTTCGGTGCGGGAATCCACTTCTGCCTGGGGGCGCCCCTGGCCAGGATCGAGCTGATCGAGTCGTTCGGCGCACTGCTGCGCAGAGCACCGGCGATGGAGCTCGTCACCGAACCCGCCTGGAAACCCGGCTACGTCATCCGAGGTCTGGAATCCCTCCGGGTGCGGATCTGAACCGGCCCGATCGGAGCGGTGAGCCGGAGTGACGGGTCGGGGTGGAGAGCCGAAACGGTCAGCCGAGGTGGGGAGAAGGCCTCCGGGCGTGGCCGGCTTCCCGAAGCGCGAAGGAGAAGGAGAGTCAGATGAGTGATCCTGTCCGGGTCGGGCTGGTCGGGGTCGGGATCATCGCGGAGACCCACCTGGCGGTCCTCGCCGAACGACCCGAGGTCTCCCTGGAGTTCACCGCCGACCCCCGGCTCGCGGAACCACCCGAGTTCCGCGGCGCCAGGCCGCCTCACCACGGCTCTCTCGCCGAAGCGCTCGAAGAGCATCGGCCCGACCTGATCGTGCTCGCCACGCCCACCGCCACGCACGCGGACCTGGTCGTCCAGGCCCTCACCCGCTCCACCGCGCGGGTGCTGGTCGAGAAGCCCCTCGTCCACGATCTCGCCTCCCTCGCCCGGCTGGTGGAGTCCCCGGGCGGGGCGGCCGACGCGCGGGACCGCGTCTTCACCGCGCATCACTTCGCCTTCTCGCCCGAGGTCCTCTGGGCCGCGGAGCAGATCGCCGCGCACGAGGAGTGGGGACCCGTCACGGGCATCACCTCGGCGTTCTACGACCCCTACGTCCTACGGGGCGAGGACGCCTTCACCTCGTACGTCTCCAGCTGGACCGACTCCGGGGTGAACCAGCTCAGCATGCTCTCCCGCCTCGTCGACCTCACGGCGCTCGTGTCCGTCCGGCGGATGGACGGGGGCGCGAGTGCCTGGTGCGTCTGCGAGTACCGCTCCCGGGGCCGGGTGGGCACGGCCAGGCTGCGCACAAGCTGGCTCGCCGGCTCCAGCAGCAAGGAGACCGTCCTGACCCTCGGCGACTCCGACGTGGAGATCTGGATCGACCACACGGCCATGACGGGCTTCGTGGCCGGGGGCGGCGAGCTCCTCGCCACGCACGGGGACGACGGCCGTACCCCCAGGAAGATCGCCCACTATCGGCCGCTGTACGACAGCCTGCTGTCCGATCGTCCCGACCCGGTCCTCGGCTTCGGCGTCGCCACGACCATCACCGAGCTGTACCACGCGACCCCGCCAGACGACCGCGACCGCTGACGGCGGCCGGTGACGTGCCCGGCGACATCGCCCGGTGACGTGCCCGGCGACATCGCCGGTGGCGTCGCCCGGCGGGGCTCCGATCTCAGGGACGGCTCTGGGAGAGCCAGCCGAACCCGCCGAGTCCTCCCGGCGCGATGAGCTCCGCCTCCTCCGAGGCCCGGGCCAGGGCGCGCAGGTAGCCGCGCGGGTCGCTGGCGGCCTGCTCGGCAGGTGGGCGCCGTCCGGTGACGCCGAGGGCGCGCAGTGCCTCGCGCTGCGTGGTCAGCGCCGTCGTGACCGCCCCGGCGCTCTCCCCGGCGGCGGCGCAGGCGTCGAGCGCCACGTGGGCGGTGATGTCGCACGACCCGTCGGGCACCGGCGCCACCGTCGACCCGTCGCGGTACCCGGCCAGCGTCCCGTAGGGCGGCCGGTCGTCCACCGAGTGGGTGTAGTCGATCGCGATCGCCCGGCCACGGGCCAGGCGCACGATCACCGACGCCCACGCCCGGTCCCGGGGGCGGCCGATCTCGGCCCGCTCCCCGGTGAGCCGCATCGGCCACCAGCGGTCCAGCCAGGCCAGATCGGCCTCGCCGGGCCTGCCGCCGAGCCGCTCCTCACCGTCGATGATGTTGACCAGGACCAGCCGTGGCCCGGTGGCCGTCTGCTCGACGATGTCGACCGGGATGTTGTCCAGCCACTCGTTGGCGATCACCAGGCCGCAGATCCCGTCCGGGGCGGTCCTGGTCCAGACGATCTCCTCGGGCAGGGCCGGGGGCCGTGGGGCGAGCTCGACCGCGGTCACCCTCAGCCTCCGCCGCAGCGCGGGCGGGGCCGCGGCGAGCACTCCGGCCGCCAGGCCGCCCTCACCGGCGCCGATGTCGACCAGGTCGAGCACGTCGGGGCCGCCGAGCGCCTCGTCGACGGCGACGAGTTCGCGCAGCACGGCCTCGGCGAACATGGGGGAGGCGCCGACGGAGGTGCGGAAGTGACCCGAGGGACGCTCCCGGAGGTAGAAACCGCTCTCGCCGTAGAGCGCATGCTCCATCGCGGCGCGCCAGGTGAGCCACACGTCCTCAGACGCTACCCGGCGGGGCGGGGGGACGAGATCGACTCGTGCCGACGATTGGAGTGAACGCATGACCGCATTCTGTCACCGGCGCGCGCGGCGGCGACCAAGGCCACGTCGGCGCGTCCTCCCTCCGCCGGCCCCCGCCCCCGCGCGTTCCTCCTCAAGGGTTCTCCCGTCCTCGCGCGTTCTTCCCCCGCCGGCTCTCCCGTCCGCGCGGGTCATCCGCTCACCGGTTCTCCCGTCCTCGCGGGTCGTTCAGCGGGTCCCGGTGTCCCGTCGGAGATCCGGTTTGACACCCTTGTGGGGGAACCTCGCCGCCCGGACCGGAAACGTGCCTTCACACGGTCAGCGCGGCACGGCCCGTTACGCTGGTCAATCGGGCACGGAGCCCCCACATGGTCGAAGGACGGGACGTCATGGACGCAGTCGATCGCCCGGCACGACTGGCCGTCGGAGTGGTCGGAGCGGGCAAGGTCGGTTCGGCGCTCGGCGCCGCGCTGGTCAGGGCGGGGCACCGGGTCGTCGCGGCGAGCGGCGTCTCGGACGCCTCCAGGGATCGGGCGGTCGAACGGCTCGGGCTCGTCCCGGTCCGTCCCGAGGACGTGGTGGCCGACGCCGACCTCGTCCTGCTGACGGTCCCCGACGACGTACTGCCCGGTCTCGTCTCCGGCCTGGTGGGGACCGGCGCCGATCTGCGGGGCAAGCTGGTGGCCCACACCAGCGGCGCGTACGGGCTGGCGGTGCTGAATCCGGCGATCAAGGCCGGGGCGCTGCCCCTGGCGCTGCACCCGGTGATGACCTTCACCGGCCGAGACGACGACATGCGCCGCCTGACCGGCATCTCCTACGGGGTGACCGCGCCTGACGCGCTCCGCGCGGTGGCCGAGGCCCTGGTCATCGAGATGGAGGGCGAGCCGGTCTGGATCGCCGACGAGGACCGGCCGCTCTACCACGCGGCCCTGGCGGGGGCCGCCAACCACATGGTGACGCTCATCGCGGAGTCCTCGGAGCTGCTGGAGCGGATCGGTGTGGAGCAGCCGGGCCGGATGCTGGGCCCGTTGCTCGGCGCGGCCCTGGAGAACGTGCTGAGGCTGGGGATCGCCGGGCTGACCGGGCCGGTGGTACGCGGCGACGCCGGGACCGTCCGCAAGCACGTGGACGCGCTGATCCTCGCCGCCCCCGAGGCGGCGGACGCCTACGTGGCCCTGGCCAGGCTCACCGCCGACAGGGCACTGGCGGCCGGGCTCCTCAAGCCGGAGGCCGCCGAGCGCCTGCTGGACGCCCTGGGGGGCAACACGTGGACCTGACCCGGACCCCGGGGCCGGTGCCCGGTCTCCCCGGGAACGTCGTCCGCCACCGGCCCGGTGGCCGGAACGCCTCCTCCCGGCCCGGCGGCCGGTCCGTCCCTCTCCGACCCGGCGGCCGGAGCGCCGCCCTCCGGCCCGAAGGCCGGAGCACCCCCTCCCGGCCGGAAAGCCGGAACACCTCCCGGAGGTCACAGTGATCGTGGCGGACGACCGCGCAGGACTGATCAAGGCGCGTGAGGCCCTGGGGGTCGGCGCCGGCGCCCTCTCCGGCGGGACCGCGCTGGCTCTCGTGCCGACCATGGGCGCGCTGCACGAGGGGCACCGCTCCCTCATCCGGCTGGCCCGGGAGCGGGCGGACCAGGTGGCGGTGAGCATCTTCGTCAACCCGCTCCAGTTCGGTCCCTCCGAGGACTTCTCCCGCTATCCCCGTACGTTCGAGGCCGACCTGGAGATCTGCAGGGCCGAGGGGGTGGGGATCGTCTTCGCCCCGTCCGCCGAGGAGATGTACCCGCCCGGCAGGCAGGTCGGCGTCTCCGCCGGGGCGATGGGCTCGGTCGTCGAGGGGGAGTTCCGCCCCGGCCACCTCGACGGCGTCCTGACCGTGGTGCTGAAGCTGTTCAACCTGGTCCAGCCGGACGTGGCGGTGTTCGGGCAGAAGGACGCCCAGCAGCTCGCGGTGATCCGCCGGATGGTCGCCGACCTGAACCTGCCGGTCACCGTCGTCGGGGCGCCCACGATCCGCGAGCCGGACGGGCTGGCGCTGTCCAGCCGCAACCGCTACCTGTCGCCGGAGGACCGGCCGGTGGCGCTGGCCCTGTCCCGCGCGCTGGACGAGGGGGTGCGGGAGCATAGGGCGCCCCTGGTCCGCAGGGCAGCCCGCGCGGTGCTGGACGCCGAGCCGTCGCTGGTCCTGGACTACCTGGTGCTGGTCGATCCGGCGACGTTCGCGGAGGTCGGCGACGATCACACGGGAGAGGCGATCCTCGCCGTGGCGGCGCGGGTGGGGACCACCAGGCTGATCGACAACGTCACGCTCACCCTCGGCTGATCGGGGCGGGCCGCGTGACGCCCGGGACCGGGACGGGCCGCGCGAGACCCACCCCGGGGTGAGGCCGATCCGGTCCCCGCGTTATCGTCACATTGACGAAATGAACGGCCTCTATGAATCCCCGCGAGGAGGCGGCAATGAGCATCCCGGCCATCCCCCAGAGGTTGACCGCGCCCGCACCGGGCTGGACGGTCCAGGCGGACGTGGTCGTGGTGGGCTCCGGAATCGCGGGCCTCACCCTGGCACTCCGGTACGCGGGCCTCGACCCCGCCTCGAAGGTCCTGGTGGTCACCAAGGACGTGCTGTCGTCCGGTTCCACCCGCTGGGCCCAGGGCGGCATCGCCGCCGTGCTCGACCCGGCCGACACCCCCGTCGAGCACCTGTCCGACACGCTCGTCGCCGGGGTGGGCCTCTGTGACGAGGAGGCCGTCCGGATCCTGGTGACCGAGGGGCCGGGCGCGTTGCGCGACCTGATCGCGGCGGGCGCCGAATTCGACACCGACGCCTCCGGAGAGCTCCAGCTCACCAGGGAGGGCGGCCACCGGCGTGACCGCATCGTGCACGCGGGCGGCGACGCCACCGGTGCCGAGGTGCAGAGGGCTCTGGTGCAGGCCGTCGGCGAGGCGGGGATCGAGGTGATCGAGCACGCGCTCGTCCTCGACCTGCTCAAGGACGCGCGCGGCCACGCGGCGGGAGTGACCCTGCACGTCATGGGCGAGGGCGAGCGCGACGGGGTGGGCGCGGTCACGGCCGGGGCCGTGGTGCTGGCCACCGGCGGCATGGGGCAGGTCTACGCCGCCACCACCAACCCGGTCGTCTCCACCGGCGACGGGGTGGCGCTCGCGCTGCGCGCCGGCGCCGTGGTCAGGGACCTGGAGTTCGTCCAGTTCCACCCCACCGTGCTCTGGCTCGGTGAGGACTCCACCGGACAGCAGCCGCTGATCTCCGAGGCGGTCAGGGGCGAGGGCGCGGTGCTGGTCGACGCCGACGGCGTCCGGTTCATGCGGGACGCGCACGAGCTGGCCGATCTCGCCCCCCGCGACGTGGTGGCCAAGGCGATCATGCGGCGGATGCGCGCCACAGGGGCCGACCACGTCTACCTCGACGCCCGCCACTTCGGCGAGGAGAAGTGGCGCACCCGCTTCCCGACGATCCACGCGATCTGCCGGGAGCACGGCATCGACCCGGTCGCCGACCTCGTCCCGGTGGCCCCCGCCGCCCACTACGCCAGCGGCGGTGTCCGCACCGACCCGCACGGCCGCACCAGCGTCCCCGGCCTGTACGCGTGCGGCGAGGTCGCGTGCACCGGCGTGCACGGCGCCAACCGGCTGGCCTCCAACTCCCTGCTGGAGGGGCTGGTCTTCGCGGCGCGGATCGCCGCCGACATCCACGCCGGACGGGCCGCGCGCGGCCCGTCCGCCGTGGACGCCGTGGACGCCGTGGACGCCGCGGGCGTCCCGGCGGGAGGGCCGGCCGGTGACGACCGTCCCACCGGCCTGATCGACCCCAGGGCCCGCACCAGGATCCAGGGGCACATGAGCCGGGGGGCGAGCGTGCTGCGCGGCCGGGAGTCCCTGGCCGAGGTCTCCAGGGCCCTGGTGAACCTCCGCTGGACCCCGGTGGCGGTCGAGCCGTGCACCGAGTCCTGGGAGACCACCAACCTGCTGACGGTCGCCTCCGTACTGGTGGCGGCGGCCGGACGGCGCCAGGAGACCCGGGGCTCGCACTGGCGCGAGGATTTTCCCGAACGGAACGACGAGCGGTGGCTCGGCCACCTCGACGTGACCCTGACAGCGGAGGGACCGACCATGACGTACGTACCCCACGGGCGGCGCGAGACGGCGCTGCCGCACCGGCTGGAGACCGACCTCGTCGAGGCCGGGCTCGACCCGTCGGCGCTGATCGCGCTCCTGGAGACCGCCGAGGCCGAGGACGTGTGGCAGGGGGGCGACGTCACCAGCCTCGCGACCATCCCCGCGGACCGGGCCGACACCGCCGACGTGGTGGCCCGCGCGGACGGCGTGGTGGCCGGCCTGCCCGTGGCCGAGGCAGCCTTCTCCCACGTCGGCCGGGGCCGCCTGACGGCCGAGCGCAGGGTCAAGGACGGCGAGCGCGTCGCCGCCGGGGACGTGCTGATGACCGTCACCGGCCCCACCAGGGACCTGCTGACCGCCGAGCGCACCGCGCTGAACCTGCTCACCCACCTGTCCGGCATCGCGACCCTGACCGGCCGCTGGGTCGACGCCGTCGCCGGGACCGGGGCCGCGATCAGGGACAGCCGCAAGACGCTGCCGGGACTGCGCGCCCTGGAGAAGTACGCGGTGCGCTGCGGCGGAGGGGTCAATCACCGCATGTCGCTTTCGGACGCGGCGCTGATCAAGGACAATCACGTGGTGGCCGCCGGCGGGGTCGCCGAGGCGTTCCGGGCGGTCCGTGACGCCTGCCCCGGCCTGCCGATCGAGGTCGAGGTCGACCGGATCGACCAGATCGAGCCTGTGCTGGCCGAGGGAGCCGAGGAGATCCTGTTGGACAACTTCACCGTCGAGGAGCTGGCGCGCGCCGTACGGCTGGTGGACGGCAGGGCGCGGCTGGAGTCCAGCGGAGGGCTGACCCTGCGAACCGCTCGTGATGTGGCCGAGACGGGTGTTGACTACCTTGCCGTGGGCGCGCTCACTCACTCGGCGCCGGCACTGGACATCGCCTTGGACCTTCGGGGGAATTGATGCTGCTCGCCATCGACGTCGGCAACACGCACACCGTTCTCGGCCTCTTCGAGGGTGAGGACGTCATCGAGCACTGGCGGATCTCCACCGACCCCCGGCGCACGGCGGACGAGATCGCCGTCGTGCTCCAGGGGTTGCTCGGGCAGTCGCCGCTGCTCAAGGGCGCCGACGTCAACGGCATCGCGATCTGCTCGACCGTCCCCTCGGTGCTGAACGAGATGCGCGAGATGTGCCGCCGCTACTACGGGGACGTGACCGCGGTCATCGTGGAGCCCGGCGTCCGCACCGGCGTCCCGGTCCGGATGGACAACCCCAAGGAGGTCGGCAGCGACCGCATCGTCAACGCGCTGGCGGCCATCCAGCTCTACGGCGGGCCGTGCGTCATCGTCGACTTCGGGACCGCGACCTCCTTCGACGCGGTCTCGGCCAAGGGGGAGTACGTCGGAGCGGTGACCGCCCCCGGCATCGAGATCTCGGTGGACGCGCTGGCCGCGGCCGGGGCGCAGCTGCACAAGGTGGAGCTGATCCGGCCCCGGTCGGTGATCGCCAAGAACACCGTGGAGGCGCTCCAGGCGGGCATCATCTACGGCTTCGCCGGCCAGGTGGACGGGATCGTCGAGCGGATGGCGGCCGAGCTCGCCGACGACCCCGACGAGGTCACGGTGGTGGCCACGGGCAGCGCGGCGCCGCTGGTGGTGAGCGAGGCGCGCTCGATCGACATGCACGAGCCGTGGCTCACGCTGATCGGCCTGCGCCTGATCTACCACCGCAACACCGCCTGACCCGCGCGGTCCCGCCCCTCCCCGCGACACGGCCCGGCCCGGCCCGGCCCGACACCGTCCGGGTCCCGGGGACCCTGCCCTCGCCGCCCTCGCCCGCCCCCGGCGACCCCGCCCGAGCCGCTCACGCGTCCCGCGGGGACCCTCGCGGGCGGGCGGCGGGTGACCTCGCGGGGTTCGTCGCATCGGTACGCTTTGGAACTGTGACCGATGACGTGACCAACCCCGCCGAGGACCTGCCCGAGCAGATGCGCGTGCGCCGGGAGAAGCTCGACCGCCTCCGCTCCGAGGGCGTCGACCCCTACCCGGTGAACTTCCCGCGTACCGCGACCAACGCCGAGATCCGCGGGAAATACGCCGATCTCTCCGCTGACACCGCGACCGGCGACAGGGTGGGCGTCACCGGCCGGGTGATGCTGTCCCGGACCGGCGGCAAGCTCTGCTTCGCCACCCTGCGGGACGGCTCCGGCGACCTCCAGGTCATGATCTCGCTGGACCGGGTGGGCGAGGAGTCGCTGGCCGCGTGGAAGCGCGACGTCGACCTCGGCGACCACGTGGGCGTCGAGGGCGAGGTCATCACCTCCCGCCGGGGCGAGCTGTCCATCCTCGCCGACCGCTGGGCGATCACCTCCAAGTGCCTGCGCCCGCTGCCGGAGAAGCACGCCGGGCTGACCGACCCCGAGGCGCGGGTCCGCCAGCGCTACGTGGACCTCATCGTCAACGACGAGGCCAGGAAGCTGGCGTACACCCGCAGTGCCGTGGTGCGGTCGATCCGCGACTTCTGGCACGAGGAGGGCTACCTGGAGGTGGAGACGCCGATGCTCCAGCCGATCCACGGCGGAGCCACGGCCCGGCCCTTCAAGACCCACATCAACGCCTACGACATGGAGCTCTACCTCCGCATCGCGATCGAGCTCTACCTCAAGCGGCTCGTGGTCGGCGGGATCGAGAAGGTCTTCGAGATCAACCGCAACTTCCGCAACGAGGGAGCGGACTCCACCCACAACCCCGAGTTCACCATGCTCGAGGCGTACGGGACCTATCTCGACTACAACGACATGGCCGACCTGACCCAGCGGATGATCCAGAAGGCGGTGGTGGCCGCGCTGGGTCACTCGGTGGTCGTCCACGAGGGTCAGGAGATCGACCTCGGCCTGGCCAAGTGGCCCCGGATCACCCTCTACGGGTCGGTCTCGGAGGCATTGGGCGAGGAGGTCACGACCGCGACGCCGCTGGAGCGCCTCCGCGCCCTCGCCGACGCGCGGGAGATCCACTGGGACGCCGCCTGGGGGCAGGGCAAGCTCGTCCAGGAGATCTTCGAGGCGCTCGTCGAGCACACGCTCGTCCAGCCCACGTTCGTCATGGACTACCCGGTGGAGACCTCCCCGCTGACCCGCCAGCACCGGGACAACCCGCTCCTGACCGAGAAGTGGGACCTGATCGGGTTCGGCACCGAGCTGGGCACCGCCTATTCGGAGCTGGTCGACCCGGTCGAGCAGCGCCGCCGCCTCACCGAGCAGTCCCTGCTCGCGGCGGGCGGCGACCACGAGGCCATGCAGCTTGACGAGGACTTCCTCACCGCCCTGGAATATGCGATGCCGCCCACCGGCGGCATGGGGCTGGGCATCGACCGCCTCATCATGGCCTTCACCGGCAAGAACATCCGCGAGACCATCCTGTTCCCGCTGGTCAAGCCGTCCGGCCGAGCCTGACGGGGAGCGCGGCCAGGCCGCGCAGGACGAGGTTCTCCTTGTACGGCGGCGCCGGGTCGGCCAGGACCAGGCCCGGTGCCGCCGCCGCGAGCGCGGAGAGCGCGATCGTGCCCTCCAGGCGGGCCAGGGGCGCGCCCAGGCAGAAGTGCGCGCCCAGTCCGAAGGCCAGGTGGCGTCCGGGGCGGCGCCCCAGGTCGAGCCGGTCGGGCTCGGCGAACACCTCCGGATCGCGGTTGGCCGCGCCGAGCAGCGCCAGCACGGCCTCGCCCGCACGGATCGGCGTCCCGCACAGGTCCGTGTCGGCGAGCGCCACCCTGAACGTGAGCTGCACGGGCGGGTCGTAGCGGAGCAGTTCCTCGACCATCCGCGGCCCGTCGCCGGCGCGGAAGCGGTCCAGGGCGCCGTGCCGGAGCAGGGCCAGGGCGCCGTTGCCGATCAGGTTGACCGTGGTCTCGTGCCCGGCCACCAGCAGCAGCACGCAGGTGGCCAGCAGCTCGTCGAGGGTGAGCGCGCCGGTGCGGACGAGGTCGCTCAGCAGGTCGGGGCCGGGCTCGGCGCGCCGTCCGGCGGCGAGCTCCGCGAAGTAGGCGTGGAACTCCGCCCTGGCCGCCTCCCGCTCGGCCACCACCCGCTCCGGGAGCACGAAGTCCGGGTCCAGCCCGCGCGCCAGGGCCTCGCTCCACCCCTGGAAGCGCACCCGGTCCTCGGGCGGCACGCCCAGCATCTCGCTGATGACCAGGACCGGCAGCGGGTAGGCCAGGGCGGAGATCAGATCGCTCTCCCCGCTCCCCCTCCCGCCTGTGTCCCCGCGCCCGTCCCCGCCCCCGTCCCCGCCCCCGTCCGCGTCTGTGTCCGCACGTCCATCCGGCGCCACCGACGCCGCCACCGAACCGGCCAGCTCGCCGGCGACGGCCTCGATACGGGGCCGCAGCCGCTCGATCATCCGTGCCGTGAAGGCCCCGCTCACCAGGGAGCGCAGCCGGGTGTGGTCCGGCGGGTCCATGGTCAGGAACGAGCGCGCGACCCGGCCGCGCCCGTGAGGACCCGCGCCGTGACCGAACCGCGGGTCGCGGAGCAGCGTGGCACAGGCGGCGTACCCGGTGGCCAGCCACATGCCGGACGCCGTACGCGTCAGCGGCCCGTGCTTCCGCAACCGGCGATAGTGCTCGTACGGCGCCCGGGTGAACCCCGGGGCGAAGGGGTCGAATCCCAGCAGGTCGGAAACGGCGGTGCTCACGATCCTCCGTGCAATGTGGGCGAGTTTCTGCAGAGTGCAGAAACCCTTTCTAGTAGGGCCAATATCCCGATGCAGGAGTGATCGCGCATGACACCTCGCAAATTTCGCAAAGGCGGCCACAGTCCTACCATTTCATGGTTTTTTGCGCGACGTAGTCAAGGGGACGGGGCTTGTGATCGCCACCCCGCCGCGGGCGCGAGGGCGGGTATCCCGGAAAATGCGGGAGGGCACGCCCCTCGCGGATCCGGCCTCCGGGGTGCGGCGGGACCGGTCGTGCCGACGAAATCTTGTTCTGTGGGCAGGCCCGTCGTCGCAGGCAGGGGACGGTCGGGGGTCCGCGCCCACCTCTGGGTGTGACTTAAGCGCAAAGGCGCTGACATATCCTGAGTACTTCACGTATAGCCTGCTATGTCAATAGTGTGGATGCGCCGTGAAGGGTTGAACTTGACGACCTTTGAACAAGGCGTTTACCGTTCCTGGCGGGTGGTAATCATTCCTGACGCCTTAGGCCCGGTTTCCAGAGTGGGGGGAGTGACTCTTGATGGCATATCCCGAAGTGGATTCACGCCATGGCGACAGCCCCCTGGGCACGGGGGATATCGGTCTCAGTGAGGACGACCTCGTGCTGCTGGCAGAGCTCGCCAAGGGCGTCACCGTGGATCGGGTGGGCCGCAGGCTCGACATCAGCGGCCGGACCGTCAGGCGCAGGCTCAGGGGCATCTGTGACCGCATCGGAGTCGCCACCGCGATCGAGGCCGTGGCCTGGGCGGCTCGCCGCCGCCTGATCTAGCCGCCTGATCTAGCCGCCTGATCTGGCCGCCTGATCTGGCCGCCCGTCCCGGCCGCCTCGGCCCCCGGCCGTCCCGCCCCCGTCCGCTCCGGCGGCCACCCGGCTCGCCGGTCGCCGACAACCCGGTCGCCGACAACCCGGTCACCGACAACCCGGTCACCCGGTCACCCGGCGACGCGCACGCCTCCCACGAAGGGCCGGTTGTCGATCGTGGTGATGTGGATGACGTCACCGGTCCGGGGCGCGTGGACCATCAGGCCCGCGCCGATGTAGATCCCGACATGGTGCAGGTCGGAGTAGAAGAAGACCAGGTCGCCCGGGCGCAACTGGCTTCTGGAGACGCGCGTGCCCGCCGTCCACTGGTCGCCGGTGTAGTGGGGCAGGCTGATCCCGACCTTCTGGTAGGCCCACATGACCAGTCCGGAGCAGTCGAAGGAGTTGGGCCCCTCGGCGCCCCACACGTACGGCTTGAGCTGCTGGGTCAGCGCCCAGCGGGCGGCCTCCGCCCCCTTGCCGCTGCCCACGATGGGGGCGTCGACCTTCACCCGGGCGCCCCGGTTGCCGACGGCCTGCGAGCGCACCTCCTTGAACAGGTCGCTCTCCACCCGCGAGACCAGGCGCTCGATCTTGGTGCGCTTGGCGTCGATCTGCGACAGCAGCTTCTTGACCTCGGAGGTCCTGGCCTTGGCGCCGGCCTGGGCCCGCTCGGCGGCCTCGATCGCCCGGCCCACCTGGGCGACCTCCTCGCTCTGGCGCTGCTGCAGGGCGTAGGTGGTGGTGGCCTGGTCGAGGAAGGCGTCGGGGTCCGAGGTCTGGGTGAGGACGAGACCGGAGTGCAGGCCGCCCGACATGTAGCTGCTCTGTGCCAGCAGCGCGGCCTTGGCCCGCCGCGACTCCAGCTCGGACTCGCTGGTGGCGAGGGTCTTCTCGGCGCTGTCCGCGGCCCGCTGGGCCTGCTTGAGCTTGACCCGCTCGCCGTTGTACTGCTCGGCGAGCGTCTCGATCTCGTTGTGCAGTTTCTCGGCCTGCTCGGCCAGTTGCTTGAGGCTGGGCTCCGGGTCGGCCGTGGCCGGGAGCAGCGGGGTGCCCAGGGTGAGGGTGGCGAACGCCAGGCCGATGACCGCCATGCGGCGGCGGAGCCCTCGCGGTGCGCGTCGTGGACGGCGGGCGTCGCCGCCTGCCCCGTCTCCGCGGTCGCGCGTGCGCTTCACCAATGGACTCCTCTCCTCGGCCGCCTACCGGGTTAGCTGACGGGTTCGGGCCGGAGGCAGCCCTACCGGGTGCGCCGGTGGCACTCGGATTCACCCCCAAGGACACGGTGGGTCCCCGGTTCTCCCTGCGGAAGATTCGGCGGGTCAGGCTTTTTCACGTCTCTGACATCGAGCACGGAGATTAGTCGAAGCGTGGTTCCTGCTCAACCAGAACCCTGAATTCAGTAGAGGTTTCGCAACTGAAATGTCACGGACGGATCACATCTCATAATGATCATTGTTGCCTTTGCGCGGCCTTTGCCTGCTGCTTCGCGGGTCCCGTGACGGTCGGCCCAGCTCCGGAACCGTACCGAAGATGAAATGCGACACACCGAGGCCTCCCGTGCTCAGCGTGGTAATGCCGCTACCAAGGGTCACATGGGAGGGGTGGTGCGGGAGTTAGGGGTGAGCCGTAATCGAAGGTCGGCGAGCACGTACGCTGATCGGTCATGGAGCAGGTTGCGGAACAGTCTCCGACGCCGGTCACGCACGCCCCCGCCGGTGCCGGACGCGAGGCGGGGCCGGGTGCCGAACGCGAGGCGGGACCCGGGAACGGGGCCGGGAACGGGCGCGAGGCCAGGCCGGGGCACGGCTCCGGGGAGGGCGTGGAGCGGGACGGCCCGGTCGCCGTCGCGGTCGCGGAGGCCGCCGGGATCACCGTCCGGCGAGCCCGCACCCCGGACGTCCGCGCCGTCCGGCGCCTGGTCGACACCTACGGCGGCGCGGGGCCGCGCCTGCTGGAGAAGGCCACGGTCACGCTGTACGAGGACGTCCAGGAGTTCTGGGTCGCCACCGACGAGCAGGGGGAGGTGGTCGGCTGCGGGGCGCTGCACGTCCTCTGGGAGGATCTGGCCGAGATCCGCACCGTCGCGGTCGATCCGGCCCGCAGGGGGGCGGGAATCGGGCACCGGATCGTCTCCGCGCTGCTGCGCACCGCCGTCGAGCTCGGCCTGCGCCGGGTCTTCTGCCTGACGTTCGAGGTCGAGTTCTTCGCCCGGCACGGTTTCAGGGAGATCCAGGGCACGCCCGTCGCCCCGGAGGTCTACGCCGAGCTCCTCGCCTCCTACGACGAGGGCGTCGCGGAGTTCCTGGATCTGGAGCACGTCAAGCCCAACACCCTGGGCAACACCCGGATGCTGCTGCATCTGACACGTGAGCCCGACGCGAGTGACTTGGGACCTGACAAGGGGGAAAGGTGACTGTTCTTTCCTATGTCGATACCTTGTGCTGCAGCAAGCATGTGCGTCTGACATCTGCCACATGCGCATTCTAAGTGAGGTGACGCGGTGAGCACCGGACAGCCGCCGTATCCACAGGATGATCCCGACCGCGATCGCACACCGTCGGGGCAGCCGGAATACGGACAGCACAACGCGGGTCGAGGCGCTGGCGGGCTCGACCCCGACGTAACGGTCGTGGGATATCGGTCGGAGGCCTCACAGCCGAACACCGGTCCCGGACAGGCCCAGGGCTACGGCCAGCAGGGTTACGGCCAGCAGCCCGACTACGGGCAGCAGGGCTACGGCCAGCAGGGCGGAGCGGGCGGCTACGGTCAGCAGGGCGGCTACGGTCAGTCCTCGCACGAGCAGCCCTCCTACGGCCAGCCCGGCTACGGTCAGCAGGGCGGCACGGGCGGCACGGGCGGCTACGGCCAGCAGGGCGGGACGGGCGGTTACGGCCAGTCCTCGCACGAGCAGCCCGGCTACGGTCAGCAGGGCGGCACAGGCGGCACGGGCGGTTACGGCCAGCAGGGCGGCACGGGCGGCTACGGTCAGCAGCCCTCCTACGGTCAGCAGGGCGGGGCCGGTGGCTACGGCCAGCAGCCGGACTACGGGCAGCAGGGCTACGGCCAGCAGCCCTACGGGCAGCAGGCCTCCCAGCCCTCCTACGGCCAGCAGCCGGACTACGGCCAGCCCTCCTACGGGCAGCAGCCGACGTACGGCCAGCAGGGCTACGGCCAGCAGCCGGACTACGGGCAGCAGGGCTACGGCCAGCAGCCGGCCTACGGGCAGCAGGGCTACGGCCAGCAGGGCTACGGGCAGCCGTACAGCGGCGTGCCCGGCGCTCCCGCGCCGCTCGCCGAGTGGTGGCAGCGCCTGGTGGCGCGCATCGTCGACATAGCCATCATGCTCGTGGTGGGCCTGGTCATCGGCCTCATCCTGGGCCTCGTGCTCGGCGCGATCATCGTCGGCACCGGTGGCACCGGTGGTATCGACTCCGGGGCCACCTCCGCCATCACCGTGATCAGCACGCTGATCAGCGCGGGGCTCTACTTCGCCTACGAGTTCTTCATGCTCAAGCGGGGCGGGCAGACCGTCGGCAAGATGGTCATGGGCATCAAGGTCGTCCCCGTCGGCTCCGTCCTGCCGCCCGGCGGGCTCGGCACCGAGGCCGCGCTCAAGCGTACCGCTGTGTTCATCGGCCCGCAGTTCCTGACCTGGGGGCCGACCTTCCTGGACCTGATCGTCGGACTCTTCACCCTCGTGAACGTCCTGTGGCAGCTGTGGGACCAGCCCCTGCACCAGGCGCTGCACGACAAGGTGGCCGACACGGTCGTCGTGAAGATCAAGTAATTCCCCGGACGACGGGACCGGCGGCTCGGCCGCCGGTCCCGTTTTTCGTACCCGGACCCTCCGGCACGGAGCCCGCGCGGCTCTTCGCCCCCTCCCCGACCCGTTCCCGGTCCCTCCCCGACCCGTTCCCGCGCGCCGTCCCTCACGCTCGACCCTCCGCGCGCACGGCCCCACGCACGGCCCCACGCACGGCCCCACGCACGGCCCCACGCACGGCCCCACGCGCCGGCCCTCGTCCGCGGACCTTCACATACGCGTTCCCCGGCGCCCTTCGCGCGCCTTCCGCGCCTTTTCACGTCCCTGTCCTCATCCCCCGTGCCTTCACGCACGGACCCTCGCGCACGCGCCTTACGCCGACGCCTTCGCGCACGCGGCTTCTTCATGGGCGCGGCTTCACGCGCCGGCCGGAAAACGAGGCGCCGGGGCCCGCGGTAACGGTCCGGCCGGCCGGACCGCCACGGCGCCGCAAAACCATTTGCCCCCGGGAGCGCGGGGCGACTTATGACCCGCCCTTGGCCCCTGCCCGGTGAAAATATTCGCCCTTGACACTCGGCGGTGTCCTCGATGCCGCTATGCCCCCTCAATGGTGGATCGTCCGCCGTCGGTGGTCCGCCCACCACTCACCGAATGGCCGATCCCACTCGCCCCGGACATCCCGCGTGACGCTCCCGGGTTTTCCTCCCTTCGCCTTCCACGGCGCGTTCGGGGCGACCGGTGAAGACCTTCTTGGAGGTCCCGGCCGGACGGACGGGACCGTGCCGGGCTTGTGTGAGGGGGGCGCGCCTTTGGTGGTTATACGGTCTACGACTATGTGTCACCTACCGTGGTGGGTCGTACTCTTGGCAAGAAAGCGTTGAAGATCCGTCTTGTTACGCGACTGCGCCGCGCCGGTCCGGGCAGGGGTGATGAGGCGATGGGCTGTGGGGCCCGTCGTTCCATCGGCACCGGGCATTCCCGTGATGAACCGGCCCGCCACGGTCCCGCCTTCCCCGCGGGACGGCGTTCTTGTCGCGCGCCCCCTCTGAGCAGGGGTTACGTCGTAAGGAGGGCGACGGCTCGGCGACCGGGAAGCCCGTGGAGCCGGGTATTCCCGAGGCGAGGACGATCATCTGTTCGTCCCGCCTGTTTTTCTTCCCGGCTTTACGGTCGCAACCGGTAAGGCGGCTGGAGAGAAGCATTAGGCTGGAGAGTGACGGGCGTGGTGCCCCTCCGACGCATGCCGCCGGTCGGTGGCGCTATGGTCATCCGTGAGCGGTTCCGGGCCGCTGGACGCGCGCCCGCGCCCGGGAGCCGCCACATTTCCCTGGTCCTAGAAAGCCATCCACGGTGCGGAGCGAGGACGAATGGAAGCTGTATTGTCCGCGTTGATACCCCCGGCGGTCGTCGGCGGAGCCTTCATCTACGGAGTCGTCAAGTTGGTCCGGAGTGAGGCCGCCGGCCGGCGCACGGCAAAACAGGCCGATCCCGCCGACACGCAGAAGAGCTGATCCCCGCCGGACACCGGCCGGGAGTCTCGGTTCCCTGTGAGAATCGCCGAACTTCTGGAATTGCCGCTCTTCGGTCGCGGGTATATGTTTAGCTTGCGAATGAAACAATACTCCGCGAAAGGATTGTGTAGATGGCCAAGCAGATCCAGGAGATTCTCATCGACGACCTCGATGGGGGGGAGGCCGACGAGACCGTCACCTTCTCGATTGACGGCACCAGCTACGAGATTGACCTGAGTGACGTTAACGCCAAGAAGCTCCGTGACTCCCTCTCGCCTTTCGTGCAGAGCGCCCGCCGTTCCGGTGCCCTGGCCACCCGCCGCCGTCGCGCGGGTGGAGCGCGGGCACTCACCCGCGAGAAGAGCGCCGACATCCGCGCGTGGGCGAAGGCTCACGGGATGAACGTCAGCGAGCGCGGACGGATCGCGTCCAAGATCGTCGAAGACTACGAGCGGGCTCACTAGATCGGTCCGTACGATCGAGTGAATCATGCGGTTATGGCGGTCACGGTGGGGTCCGGTGGCGGCCATGACCGCATGATGCGTTTCGCGGGCCGAGAAACGTCGTTCGCTTGCGGCGTAGCGGGAACATCCCACCCCCCGTAAGTAGTTGGATGGAGGGTGAACGCCCTGCTCTCGGGGAACGTCTTCTGCATAGAGCGGTCGCCGGGTCGGGGCTACCATGCGGGATGACAGGGCCCGGATATCCCGGACCTGCCTGACCGCTCTGTGAGGAGCGACGAGATGTTCGAGAGGTTCACCGACCGCGCACGGCGGGTTGTCGTCCTGGCCCAAGAAGAGGCCCGGATGCTCAACCACAACTACATCGGTACGGAGCACATTCTTCTTGGCTTGATCCATGAAGGTGAAGGCGTTGCCGCCAAGGCTCTGGAGAGCCTCGGCATCAGTCTTGAGGGTGTGCGTCAGCAGGTCGAGGAGATCATCGGCCAGGGTCAGTCTGCGCCGTCGGGGCACATTCCGTTCACCCCGCGTGCCAAGAAGGTCCTTGAGCTGTCGCTCCGCGAGGCCCTGCAGCTGGGACACAACTACATCGGCACCGAGCACATCCTGCTCGGCCTCATCCGTGAGGGCGAGGGCGTCGCCGCCCAGGTGCTGGTGAAGCTGGGGGCCGACCTCAACCGGGTCCGGCAGCAGGTCATCCAGTTGCTCCACGGCTACCAGGGCAAGGAGCCGGCCGCCGCGGGAGGCCCGACCGAGGCCGCCCCGTCGACCTCCCTCGTGCTGGACCAGTTCGGCCGCAACCTGACCCAGGCCGCCCGGGAGGGCAAGCTCGACCCGGTCATCGGCCGGGAGAAGGAGATCGAGCGGGTCATGCAGGTCCTGTCCCGCAGGACCAAGAACAACCCGGTCCTGGTGGGCGAGCCCGGCGTCGGCAAGACCGCCGTCGTCGAGGGCCTGTCCCAGAAGATCGTCAAGGGCGAGGTGCCCGAGACGCTCAAGGACAAGCAGCTCTACACCCTCGACCTGGGCGCCCTGGTGGCGGGTTCGCGCTACCGCGGTGACTTCGAGGAGCGGCTGAAGAAGGTCCTCAAGGAGATCCGCACCCGCGGCGACATCATCCTGTTCATCGACGAGCTGCACACGCTCGTCGGAGCGGGCGCCGCCGAGGGCGCGATCGACGCCGCCAGCATCCTGAAGCCGATGCTGGCCCGTGGTGAGCTGCAGACCATCGGTGCCACCACGCTCGACGAGTACCGCAAGCACCTGGAGAAGGACGCGGCGCTGGAGCGTCGTTTCCAGCCGATCCAGGTGGCCGAGCCCAGCCTCAGCCACACGATCGAGATCCTCAAGGGCCTGCGCGACCGCTACGAGGCCCACCACCGCGTCTCCATCACCGACGGCGCCCTGGTGGCCGCCGCGCAGCTCGCCGACCGCTACATCAGCGACCGGTTCCTGCCGGACAAGGCGATCGACCTCATCGACGAGGCCGGCTCGCGCATGCGCATCCGCCGCATGACCGCGCCGCCGGACCTGCGCGAGTACGACGAGAAGATCGCGGGCGTGCGGCGCGACAAGGAGTCCGCGATCGACGCGCAGGACTTCGAGAAGGCCGCGGCCCTGCGTGACCAGGAGAAGCAGCTCCAGCTCAAGCGCGAACGCCGCGAGAAGGAGTGGAAGGCCGGCGACATGGACGTCGTGGCCGAGGTCACCGAGGAGCTCATCGCCGAGGTCCTCGCCACCGCCACCGGCATCCCGGTCTTCAAGCTCACCGAGGAGGAGTCCCAGCGGCTGCTCCGCATGGAGGACGAGCTGCACAAGCGGATCATCGGTCAGGACGACGCCATCAAGGGTCTGTCCCGCTCGATCCGCCGTACCCGCGCCGGCCTGAAGGACCCGCGCCGCCCGGGTGGTTCGTTCATCTTCGCCGGCCCGTCCGGTGTCGGTAAGACCGAGCTGTCCAAGGCGCTGGCCGAGTTCCTGTTCGGGGACGAGGACGCGCTGATCATGCTGGACATGTCGGAGTTCATGGAGAAGCACACCGTCTCCCGCCTGTTCGGCTCGCCTCCGGGCTACGTCGGATACGAGGAGGGCGGTCAGCTCACGGAGAAGGTGCGGCGCAAGCCGTTCTCGGTCGTCCTGTTCGACGAGATCGAGAAGGCCCACCCCGACATCTTCAACTCGCTGCTGCAGATCCTGGAGGACGGTCGCCTGACCGACGCCCAGGGCCGGGTGGTCGACTTCAAGAACACCGTGATCATCATGACCACGAACCTCGGCACCCGGGACATCTCCAAGGGCCAGGGGGTCGGCTTCGCCAAGAACAACGACGCCGAGTCCAACTACGACCGGATGAAGTCCAAGGTCCAGGAGGAGCTCAAGCAGCACTTCCGGCCCGAGTTCCTCAACCGTGTCGACGACATCGTGGTCTTCCACCAGCTCACGCCGAAGGAGATCATCCGCATCGTGGACCTGATGCTGGCCCAGGTGGGCCTGCGCCTGAAGGACCGCGACATGGGGATGGAGCTCACCCAGGAGGCCAAGCAGCTCCTGGCCGACCGTGGCTACGACCCGGTGATGGGCGCCCGCCCGCTCCGGCGCACGATCCAGCGCGAGCTGGAGGACACGCTGTCCGAGAAGATTCTGTACGGCGAGCTCCGTCCCGGCCAGATCGTGAAGATCGCGGTCGAGGGCGAGGGCGAGAACGCGAAGTTCACCTTCGTCGGTGAGAACGCGCCGGTCGACCGGGTCCCCGACTCGGCCGCCGCCATCGCGGAGCCCATCCAGAACTAGGCACGACAGGCCCCCAGGGGCCACCGGCAGGCCCCGCCGTGAGGAGACTCACGGCGGGGCCTGCCTATTTGTTACCAAAGAAGGTGTGTCCGCCACGACAGGTAGTACTACACTCTGTAGAGTGAGCTCGGCGGGGTCTCACCGCGTGATCCTCGGACCACGCCGGCCCCCGTGGACCACCGGCGAGGTCAGCCTCGTGAGGTAGCGGCACATCAGCTCCGGGAGTGACGCGGAGGTCGCCGCCCGCGCGGGATGCTGCATGGAGCCGGGCCGGGCTCCCGGCTGGGAGAGAGCCTCCGGCTCACAGCGCCGCGAACGGCCGGCGCGGGGTGATCGGGGACCTTACGAGAAGCACGCCTTGGAGGCATCGCATGCGTTTACGGCACGAGGACGGGACGCTCGTTCACCTGGCCTACAACGCGGGCGTTCACCCCGCCGAGGACCTGGAGAACCTGATCGCGCACCTGACCCGGTACGCGGTGCCGGTGCGCAAGCGCCTGGGCGTGGAGCGTCTGGGCGTGGGCCTGTGGCTCTCCCCGAGCGTCGCCGACCATCTCAGCGCCGACAGGATCGAGCTGGTGCGCCTGCGCCGCTCCCTGGAGGAGCGCGGCCTGGAGGTCGTCAGCCTCAACGGCACCGGCGGCAGGAACCAGGAGTCGCCCGGCCCCGACTGGGCCAAGCCCGAGCGCTACCGCTACACGATGGCGCTGGCCAGGATCCTGGCCTTCCTGCTCCCGGACGACGTCCGCTTCGGAAGCATCTCCACCATCCCCATCGGCTGGCGCCGGGACTGGCCGGCCGACCTGAACGCCATCGCCTCGCGCCGCCTGGAGCGGCTGGCCCGGGAGCTGCGCGGGCTCTACAGCGTCACCGGCAAGACGGTCAGGGTGGGTTTCGAGCCGTGGCCCGGCTGCGTGCTTGAGACCACCGAGCAGGCCCTGGACCGGGTCGGCGGCATCGACTCCGAGCACCTGGGCGTCTGCCTGGACGCCTGCCACCTGTCGGGAGGCGCCGAGGAGCCCGGAGCCGCCCTGCGCGGCCTGGCGGCCGCCGGGGCCCCCGTGGTCAAGCTCGGTCACGTGCACAACCATCTGACCGCCGCCTGCCAGGAGCTGCCCAGCACCCGCCCGATCCTGGAGGACACCCTCACCGCGATGCTCTCCGGCGCGGTGAACGGCACCGCGCACATCGAGGTGGAGACCCACGACCTGGCCGTGCCG
Source organism: Streptosporangium sp. NPDC023615 (assembly GCF_040640155.1). Classification (NCBI taxonomy): domain Bacteria; kingdom Bacillati; phylum Actinomycetota; class Actinomycetes; order Streptosporangiales; family Streptosporangiaceae; genus Streptosporangium; species Streptosporangium sp. NPDC023615. The sequence goes on along the minus strand of NZ_JBFABE010000005.1, from coordinate 169,774 downwards.
CTGCGCGCCAGGGGGCCGGGCGCGCTGGTCAACATGATCGCCGAGGAGCTCGACTGGGCCCGCGGCAACCTCACCGCCCTGGGCCTGCGCCTGGCCGCCTGACAGGGACGCGCCCCGGTGAGAGGGGCGGGGCGGCGCACCCGGCGCCAGACCGGGGAACGACCCTGGCGCCGCTTGCCGGAGCGGGCCGCCCGAGGCGTTCCGTGCCCGCGAGGTGCTCCCGGCCGTCCCGTGCCCTCAGGGGGCGGCTCCTGGCCGTCCCGCCGCCCTCAGCCGGGCAGGCGGTAGGTGCCGTCGCCGAGGACCTCGGCCAGCCCGTCCGCGATCAGGCCGTCCAGGGCGCGCTCGCGCTGCGGGGCGTCCTGCCAGACCGCGTCGAGGGCGTCCTTGGGAACGGCGCCGTGGGACCGGCGCAGCACCGCCAGGAGACGGCCGCGGCACTGACGGTCCGTGCCCGCGTACGCCTGGCCCTTGCGGGCCGGGCCGTCGTAGGCGGGCTTGCCCGCCAGCCGCCACGCGCACAGGTCGCCGATCGGGCAGTCGGCGCAGCGGGGCGCGCGGGCGGTGCAGACCAGGGCGCCCAGCTCCATCACGGCGACCGCCCAGACGGGGGCGCGGCCGGCGTCGGGGAGCAACGAGGCGGCGAGCCTGCGCTCGGCGGGGGTGGTGGCCTTCGGCGGGTACTCCTCGCCGCCGACGGCCCGCGCCAGGACCCGCCGCACGTTGGTGTCGAGGACCGGGTGCCGTCCCCGGAAGGCGAAGCTGGCGACCGCGGCGGCCGTGTACTCGCCGACGCCGGGCAGCGCCAGCAGGGTGTCGTGGTCGGAGGGGACCTCGCCGCCGTGCCGGTCGGTGATCGCGCGGGCGCACGCGTGCAGGTTCAGCGCCCGGCGCGGGTAACCGAGCCGGCCCCAGTGGCGTACGGCCTCGCCGGGCGACTCGCGGGCGAGGTCGGCGGGGGTGGGCCAGCGCTCCATCCACTCGTTCCACACCGGCAGCACCCGCACGACCGGGGTCTGCTGAAGCATGATCTCGCTGACCAGGATCGACCACGGTGAGGCGCCGGGCGCCCGCCAGGGAAGGTCGCGGGCGTTGCCGGCGTACCAGTCGAGAACGGGTTCGAGCAGGCGGTTCGACTCGGGCACCCTCCGACGATAGTGCCGCCCCGGCGTCCGCGATCCGCCTTCTTCTCCTTCGTCCGCCTTTCTCCGGGAGGCCCTGGGCCAACCGGCCGCCGAAACGCCGCGGGAGCGGCGGGTCGGCTCCCTCGGCCCGCCTGAGCTGCCCATACTATGAGCATGGACCCCGACACGTTCCGTGACGACATCGGAGCCGACATCTACTGGCGGCGCCGGATGACCGCGCTGATCGGTGTGCTGCTGGTGGTCGCCGTGGTGGCGTGGGCCTGCTCGGCGACGGGCGGCCCGGACGACGCGCGGGAGCGGGGCGGGACCGCCGGGCAGGCGCCGGAGGCGGTGCCGGGCCTCCTGCCGCCCCCCGGGGCGACCCCCTCGGCCGGCGGGAGCCGGACACCGGCCCCCGGGGCGTCCGGGACGGCCGGAGCGACCGGGGCGTCCGGGACGGCCGTCCGGCACAGGCGGCCGGGACAGGCCTGCACCGACCGACAGCTCGTGCTGAGCATGGAGGGCCAGGGGACGGTCTACCCGCCGGGCATCAGGCCCCGGTTCATCCTGACCCTGGTCAACGTCGGCAAGGTGATGTGCACCACCGAGGTGGGACCGCGCTCCCTGGAGGTCCGCATCACCTCCGGTCCCGACCGGGTGTGGTCGTCCTCCGACTGCATCAGCGGCGAGACCGACCGTGTCGACCGGCTGGAACGCGGCGTCCCCTACGTCCGCGAGCTGGTGTGGGACCGGCGCCGCTCCGGGGACGACTGCGCCGCCGAACGGGTCGCGGCCCGCCCCGGCACCTACGTCGCCGTGGCCCACGCCCCCGGGCTGAGGAGCCGCAAGGCCGTCTTCCACCTGCGCTGACCCGGGCGGCCTTCCCCCTGCCGGCGCGGGCGGCCGGGAACGATCCGGCGGACCGGGTGCCCCGGAGCGTGGAGACCCCGGCGGGCCGGGCACCGCCGGGTGCGCTGACCCCGGCGGGGTGGGCGCCCTCAGACGTAGCGTTCCAGGATGGACGACTCGGCCAGCCGGGACAGGCCCTCGCGGATGTGGCGGGCCCTGGCCTCGCCCACCCCGCCGACCTCCTGGAGCTCGCCGATGCTGGCGGCCAGCAGCTTCTGCAGGCCGGCGAACTGGTCGACGAGACGGTCGACCACGGTGCTCGGCAGCCGCGGGACCTTGGCCAGCAGCCGGTATCCCCGGGGGCTCACCGGTGCCTCCAGTGCGTCGTTGCCCGAGTGGCCGAGGACCTGGGCGACGATCGAGAGGTCGAGCAGATCGGTGGAGGAGAGCCGGTCGAGCTCGTGCAGGGCGTCGGCGAACTTGCGCGGGCGGCGTCCCGCCGTGGGCAGGTAGTCGCGGACGATCAGCTCGCGGTCGCTCTCCGTACCGGCCACGAGTTCGTCCAGCTGCAGGGAGAGCAGCCGGCCGTCGGTGCCGAGCTCGACCACGTAACCGGCGATCTCCTCGGAGATGCGCCGGACCATCTCCAGCCGCTGGGCGACCACCGCGATGTCACGGACCGTGACGAGATCCTCGATCTCCAGCGCCGACAGCGTGCCGGAGACCTCGTCCAGGCGGAGCTTGTAGCGCTCCAGGGTGGCCAGGGCCTGGTTGGACTTGGACAGGATGACCGCCGACTCCTCGACCACGTAGCGGATGCCGTCGAGGTAGAGGGCGATGATCCGCATGGACTTGCTGAGGGAGATGACCGGCAGGGAGGTCTGCAGGGCCACCCGCTGGGCGGTGCGGTGCCGGGTCCCGGACTCGTCGGTGGGGATGGAGGGGTCGGGCATCAGGTGCACGGCCGCGCGGACGATCCGCAGGTCACCGGCGTTGAGCACGATGGCGCCGTCCATCTTGGCCAGCTCGCGCAGCCGCGTGGCGGAGAACTCGACGTCCAGCTCGAACCCGCCGCTGCAGATCTCCTCGACCGTGCGGTCGTAGCCCAGCACGATCAGGCCGCCGGTGTGCCCGCGGAGAATGCGCTCCAGGCCGTCGCGCAGAGCGGTGCCCGGGGCGACCGCGGCCAGGATGCTCCTGCGGCGCTCGTCGAGCCCTTTGTAGGTTGCTGCCACCTGACCCCCGTGGTCTGCCTATGGCACCCAGCTTACCGGCGAAGCCCGCGCCGGGCCCGGAATCGCCGGATGCCCGTGAACCACGGGGCCGCCGAGGGCCCGGACCACCGGGGATCCGGGAGGCCCGAAACCCGGGGCTTCGAGGGTCAGGTGACGTGGGTGAGGGCGTCCCAGACGTTCTCCGCCTCGACCACGTCGAAGCCCGGGGCGAAGGCCGCGCCGCGCCCGCTCGTCGGGACCAGCGAGTTGTCACCGCCGCGCCGCTTGCCGCCCTCCAGGGAGCCGGCCGGGACCAGGGCCCGGGTGAAGCCCAGCCGGGCGGCCTCCGACAGGCGGCGCCGCACGTCGCGCACCGGGCGCAGCTCCCCGGCCAGGCCCACCTCGCCGAGCACCACCAGGCCCGAGGGCAGTGCCTTGTCGCCGGCCGCGCTGGCCACCGCGAGCATCACCGACAGGTCGACCGCGGGATCGCTGAGCTTGATCCCCCCGACGGTCGCGGTGAAGACGTCGCACCCGCCCAGCTTGGCGTTGAGCCGCCGCTCCAGCACGGCGAGCACCATCGTCACCCGGTAGGTGTCGAGCCCGGAGGAGGAGCGCCGGGGCTGCTGGGCCTCGGTCCTGGCGACCAGCGCCTGCACCTCGGCGGGCAGCGGCCGGGTGCCCTCCAGGGTGACGGTGACGCAGGTGCCGGGCACCGGGTCGGTGCGATGGGAGACGAACAGGCCGCTGGCGTCGGCGATGCCCTCGATGCCGCTCTCGTGCAGGTCGAAGCAGCCGACCTCGTCGACCGGGCCGTACCGGTTCTTGATCGCGCGGACCAGGCGGAGACGGGAGTGGCGGTCGCCCTCGAAGTGGAGCACGACGTCGACCAGGTGCTCCAGGGTGCGGGGGCCGGCGATCGAGCCCTCCTTGGTGACGTGGCCGACCAGCACGGTGGACATGCCGCGCTCCTTGGCCAGCCGCACGAGGTTCCCCGCGACCTCCCTGACCTGGGTCACCCCGCCGGGCACGCCGGTCGCCTGGACCGAGCCGATCGTCTGCACCGAGTCGACGATGAGCAGGTCGGGCTGGACCTTCTCGACGTGCGAGACCAGCGCGCTCAGGTCGGTCTCGGCGGCGAGGTAGAGGCGGTCCTGGATCGCGCCGATCCGGTCGGCCCTGATCCGCACCTGGGCGGCCGACTCCTCACCGGTGATGTAGAGGACGGTCTGCTGGCGGGCGATCTTGGCCGCCGCCTCCAGCAGGAGGGTGGACTTGCCGATGCCGGGCTCCCCGGCCAGCAGCACCACCGCGCCGGGCACCAGGCCACCGCCCAGGACCCGGTCGAGCTCGGCCACGCCGGTGGGACGCGCGTGCGCCACCTCGGCCTTGACCTGGCCGATCGGCACCGCCGGGGCCGAGACCGCCCCGGCGGAGGCCACCCGCACGCCCGCGCGGGCCGTCTCCTCCTCGACCGTGCCCCAGGCCTGGCACTCGCCGCAGCGCCCCACCCACTTGGCGGTCTGCCAGCCGCACTCGGCACAGCGGTAGCCACCAGCCTTCTTCACCATGGCCGCACGTTACCGGCCCGCACCGACAACTTTCACCCGGCACGACCGTGCCGTACCGGGTGAGAGGATCCGCGTGCCGGGTCTCAGATGTGCCCCTCCAGGTCGGCCAGGAGCAGGCGCTTGGGCTTGGCGCCCTTGATCTGCTGCACGACCTCGCCGTTCTTGTAGAGGTTGAGCGTGGGCAGCCCCATGACCCCGTACCTGGCGGTGATCTCGGGGTAGTCGTCGGCGTTGAGCTTGGCGATCGTGACGCGGTCGCCGTACTCGGACTCGATCTCGGCCAGGACGGGCGCGATCATCTTGCACGGCCCGCACCACTCGGCCCAGAAGTCGACCAGGACGGGCTTGTCGCTCTTCAGTACCTGCTCGTCGAAGTTCTCGGCGGTCAATGTGATCATGATTCTCCTGCTTTCCTCAGTACGCATCCCGGGCAGGCCGTGGTGAACTGCGCCGCCACCTCGGCCCTGCGGATCAGCAGCGTGCGGATCTCGTCGTCGATCTCGGCGAGCTTGCGCCGGTAGACGGCCACCGACTCCGGGCACGACCCCCCGGAGTCGTGCCCGGCCCGCAGGCAGGCCACGAACGGGCGGGCGTCGTCCAGGGTGAAGCCGACGGCGAGCAGCGACCGGATCTCGGAGACGAGACGCAGGTCGGCCTCCCCGTACTCCCGGTAGCCGTTGGACGAGCGCCGCGCCGAGATCAGGCCCTGCTGCTCGTAGTAACGCAGCGCCCGGGGGCTGACCCCCGCGCGCCGTGCCAGCTCACCGATCCGCATCCACCCTCCCGATGGGACGACGATAGACCTTGACACCAACGTCAAGGTCAAGCCGCCGCCCGTTGTTCCCGGATCGGCCGGCGGACGGCTCCGGACGGCCCGGTCGGGCGGTTCGACCGGGTGGGTTCGACCGGGCGGGTGGGCCGGGTGGCTCAGTACAGCTTCCAGCGCAGCAGGTTGGGGTAGTCGATCTCCAGGCCGGCGGTCTCGGCGACGGCCCGCTCGGCGACCTCGGGGGTGAACTCGATGCGGAACACCGCCTCCAGGTCGGCACGGCGCTCGAAGCGCATGCGCAGGTCGAGCTCGGCGCTCTGCCAGCCCTGCCGGCTCCAGAACTCCTCGACGGACCGGGCCGAGTAGGAGGGGATCGACCGGGAGAACCAGCGGCCGAAGGCGCCGCGGCCGGCGTCGACGTCGATCACGAAGGCCGCGCCGCCGCGCCGCAGCACCCGCGAGAGCTCGGCCAGGCCGGGTTCGCAGCCCGGCCCGAAGAAGTAGGCCCAGCGGGCGACGGCCACGTCCACGCTCGCGTCGGGCAGCGGGAGCGCCTGGGCGGTGCCCACGCGGACCTCGACGTCCGGCAGCGCGCGGCACCGGCGCCGGGCCAGGTTCACCAGGTCCTCGTGCGGCTCGACGCCGACGACCCGGCCGGCGGTGGCGGCCAGGGACGGCAGGTGGTAGCCGGTGCCGCAGCCGACGTCCAGGACGGTCGCGCCGTGCCAGGGCCGGATGGCCGCCATGGCGGCCTCGGCGCGCCCCTCGGGGTCCACCGCGCGGTTCTCCAGCTCGTAGGTCTGGGGCGTGTTCCAGATGTTGGGGCTGGGAATGGCGCCCTTCGCGTACCTCGGCATGCCCTCACCGTAACGGTGTGATCTCGGACGCGGTGGGCGCCGGCGTACAGCACCGCTCTCCGGACCCGCTTAGGCTGGCAGAGGTGAGCGACATGAGCGAGCGGGCCGGTCGGCCCAGCGGTGTTCGCGAGCGTGTGCTCCGAGCCGGAGACGAGGAAGCGGTATGAGCGTCCGTGTATCCAGTGCGAAGATCGCGCTGTCCACCGCGTCGGTGTATCCCGAGCGTACTCCCGACGCCTTCGAACTGGCCGCGCGCCTGGGGTACGACGGCGTGGAGATCATGGTGGGCGCCGACCCCGTGAGCCAGGACGTCGACGTCCTGGAGCGGTTGTCGGACCACTACCAGATGCCCATCCTGGCCATCCACGCGCCGTGCCTGCTGGTGACGCAGCGGGTCTGGGGCAAGGACCCCTGGGCGAAGCTGGAGCGCGCCCAGCGGGCCGCCGAGAGGGTCGGCGCCCGCACGGTCGTGGTGCACCCGCCGTTCCGCTGGCAGCGCGACTACGCCCGTGACTTCGAGGTCGGCCTGGCCAGGATGCGCGAGGAGACCGACGTGGTGTTCGCGGTGGAGAACATGTTCCCCCTCAAGGCCAGGGGCAACGAGGTCGTCCCCTACTCCCCCGACTGGAACCCCGTCGACCACGACTTCCCCCAGGTCACGCTGGACCTGTCGCACACGGCGGTGTCCGGGTCCGACGCCCTGGAGATGTTCACCAAGCTCGGCGACCGGCTGGCCCACCTGCACCTGGCCGACGGCGTGGGCGTGGCCAACAAGGACGAGCACCTGGTCCCCGGACGGGGGACCCAGCCGTGCGCGCCGATCCTGGAGCGGATGGCGGGCAACGGCTACTCCGGGCTGGTGGTGCTGGAGATCAACACGCGCAAGGCGGCCAGCCGCACCGAGCGCATCGACGACCTCGCCGAGGCGCTGGCCTTCGCCCGGCTGCACCTGGCCGCCTCCACCAGCGCATGAGCGAGCCCGCCGTGAGCGAGCCCGCCGTGGGCGGGCCCGACGCGGACGGCTCCGCCCCGGCGTCCGCGCGCGGGTCCGCGGCCTCCACCGAGCCCGGCGGGGCCGACGGGGCCGACGGGGCCGGGGGGAACGCGGCGGGCAGGAGGAGGCCGGGGCGCAGGCCGGGGTCGGCCGACACGCGGGGGCAGATCCTCGCGGCGGCGCGCGAGATCTTCGCCGAGAAGGGGTTCGACAAGGCGACCGTCCGGGGCATCGCCCGGCAGGCGGGGGTGGACCCGGCGCTGGTCCACCACTACTTCGCCGGCAAGGAGGGCATCTTCGTCGCGGCGATGGAGCTGCCGATCACCCCCGAGAACGTCGTCTCGGCGATCCTGGCAGGGCCGCGCGAGGAGGTCGGCGAGCGGCTGGCCAGGTTCATCCTGACGATCACCTCGGACGCCGCGGCCCGCCAGCCGCTGCTGGCGCTGGTGCGCACCGCGATGACCAACGACCAGATGGTCGTCATGATCCGCGAGTTCATGACGCGGGCGCTGCTGGGACGGGTCGCGGAGCTGCTCCAGATCCCGCCGCTCCGCATGGAGGCGGCCTTCGCCCAGCTCTTCGGCGTGGTCCTGGTGCGTTACGTCCTCAAGCTGGAACCGCTGGCCTCCACCGACGTCGAGGAACTGGTGGACCTGCTCGCGCCCACGATCCAGCGCTACCTGGACCCGCCCGGGCAACAGTGATCACTTCGGTACCGGGCCGGAGGCGTACAGAGCATTGTTCTGGGCATCGGGTTGACCGTAAGGTGGCCACGGTCGGCCCGGGTCTGGTACGCGAGTAAGTTACTCGCGGGTAGGATTCGTGGGGACCCGTCGTCATCGTGGATGACCGGCGGTCGTACGCTGGCAGCCAACGCCGTCTGTGGGAGGACCCGTGCTCTGGGTAGCGATCATCGGGCTGGTCATGACAGCCGTCGCGGTCGCGCTTGCCGCGCGCCGCGTGTTGTTCCTGTACCGGCTCGCCACCGTCGGGCCACCCGCGCCCGAGCGCGTCGCGTACGCCAGGAACCACCTCGGGGAGGAGATCAAGGCCCAGCTCGTCGAGGTCTTCGGCCAGCGCAAGCTGCTGAAGTGGACGGCGCCCGGTGTCGCGCACTTCTTCGTGATGTGGGCGTTCTTCATCCTGGTGACCGTCTACGTGGAGGCCTACGGCGCGCTGATCCAGGGCGCGGTCACCGGCACCCCCGACTTCCACATCCCACTGGTGGGGACGTGGCCGGTGCTGGGTTTCCTGCAGGACTTCATCGCGGTCGCGGCCCTGTGCGGCCTCATCGCCTTCGCGGCCATCAGGATCAAGAACTCGCCGAAGAAGCTGGGCCGCAGGTCGCGCTTCTCCGGCTCGCACCTCGGCGGTGCCTGGCTCGTCCTCTTCATGATCTTCAACGTGATCTGGACGATGTTCCTCTTCCGCGGCGCCGCGGCCAACACCGGCAACCTCCCCTACGCCTCGGGGGCGTTCGCCTCCGACGCGACGGCCGCCCTGCTGCGGCCGCTGGGCGCCTCGGCCAACGAGACGATCGAGCACGTCGGCCTGCTGCTGCACATCGGCGTGATGCTGGTCTTCTCGGTCATCGTGGTGAACTCCAAGCACCTGCACATCTTCACCGCGCCGCTGAACGTGGCGTTCTCCCGGCGCCCGAACGGCAACGGCCCGGCCCAGCCGCTGCGGATCGACGGCAAGGTCGTGGACTTCGAGGACGAGGAGCTCGACGGTGACCGGCTCGGCCGGGGCAAGATCGAGGACACCAACTGGAAGGGCTTCCTCGACTTCTACACCTGCACCGAGTGCGGGCGCTGCCAGGACCAGTGCCCGGCCTGGAACACCGACAAGCCGCTCTCGCCGAAGATGCTCATCCTCCAGCAGCGCGACCACGCCTTCCAGGTCGCGCCGTACCTGTCGGCCACCGAGGAGCAGCGCGCGGACCTGCACGAGGACGTGCTGGCCCTGCTGAACAAGCCGCTGGTCGGCGAGGACGGCGTCATCCACCCCGACGTGCTGTGGTCGTGCACGAACTGCGGCGCCTGCGTCGAGCAGTGCCCGGTCGACATCGAGCACATCGACCACATCCTGGACATGCGCCGCTACCAGGCGATGGTGGAGTCGAACTTCCCCTCCGAGGCCGGCGTCATGGTCAGGAACCTGGAGAACAAGGGCAACCCCTGGGGGATGGCCGAGACCAAGCGGGCCGACTGGATCGAGGAGCTCGCCGGCCGCGAGGTCGACCCCATCGAGGTCGCGCTCGTCGACGAGAAGCTGGACGAGGACGTCGAGTACCTGTTCTGGGTCGGCTGCGCCGGTGCCCTGGAGGACCGGGCCAAGAAGACCACCAAGGCGGTCGCGGAGCTGCTGCACGTCGCCGGGGTGAGGTTCGCGGTGCTCGGCCCGATGGAGGCGTGCAGCGGGGACCCGGCCCGGCGGCTGGGCATGGAGTACCTCTTCGACATGCTGGCCAAGCAGAACATCGAGACGCTGAACGAGGTCGGGGCCAAGAAGATCGTCGCGACCTGCCCGCACTGCTTCAACACCCTGGCCAACGAGTACCCGCAGCTCGGCGGGACCTACGAGGTCGTGCACCACACCCAGTTGCTGGCCAAGCTGGTGGACGAGGGCAGGCTGGTGCCGGTCACGCCGATCGAGGAGAAGATCACCTACCACGACCCGTGCTTCCTGGGCCGCCACAACAAGGTGTACTCCCAGCCCCGCGACATCATGGCCAAGGTGCCCGGGGTGAAGACCCAGGAGATGCACCGCCACAAGGACAGGGGCTTCTGCTGCGGCGCCGGCGGCGCGCGGATGTGGATGGAGGAGCGGCTGGGCAAGCGCATCAACACCGAGCGGGTGGACGAGGCGCTGACCACCGAACCCGACACGATCTCCACGGCGTGCCCGTTCTGTCTGGTGATGCTCGGCGACTCGATCAACGAGAAGAAGAACGCCGGCGAGGCCAAGGAGACACTGGAGGTCGTCGACGTCTCCCAGCTGCTGATCAAATCGATCAAGGGCCAGCCCGTGGAGGCTTCCTGACCGTCCCCCGCCGTCAGATACGAGCTATTTCAACGGCTCGTATCTGACATTCGGTCAAGTGTTTGCGAAAAGGCGCGGAGATCAAAACCCATTCTCCACATAACGGGAAAATCACGGTAACCTCAACGTCGCGTAGCTCATTCAACGGGGAGGGGGCTCGACGATGCCTGTCGTCGTCAGCGATGCCGAGGTTACCCTGGCCGACGTTCTCTCACTTCGGCTGGCCGTCGACGAACCGCTGGCCGACGGCGCCGAACTGGTCCTGCGCAACCGGGCCACCTCGGCCGAGAGCCGGGTGCCGCTCGGCAGACCGGGCGGCAGACCGGGCGGCGGGGTGCGCGACGCCGCGCTCGCGGTCTCGCTCGCCCCGCTGGACCTCGGCCCGGGCCGCTGGGACACCTACCTGCAGCAGGGCACGTCGCGGACCCGGCTGCGCAGCGTCGATCCCGGTTTCTCCCTCGACCACCTGGAGGCGTACGCGCTGAGCCGGCGCACGCTGGCCTACCGCGCGTACCGGACCCGGAACGGTTTCCTGGCGCTGAAGATCGACGACGCCCGTCCGACGGCCGAGGTCAGGTCCGTCTGGTTCCGGGAGGGCCGCTTCGAGGTGACGGGCCTGCTGGCGTTCACCGGGCTGGAGGACGACGAGGCGCGGCACGAGGCCCGCCTCACCCTGCACCGCAGCCGGCCCGACGCCGAGCTCTCCTCGGCCGCGACGGTCCAGGGGGTCCGGTTCCACGCCGCGCTCTCGCTCTGCGACGTCATCGAGGCCGCCCCCGGTCAGACCGGCACCTGGGAGCCCTCCCTGCAGGTGCGCGGCGTCTCCACCCCGCTGCGGCTGGGCTCCCGGCTGGACGACGTCGACGGCAAACGCCGGCGGCTGCACTACCCGGCCGCGCAGATCGACGGTGTGCCGATCCGCCCCTGCTACACCGCGGACGACGAACTGCGGATCGAGGTCGGCGGGTGAGGATCTGCCTGCTCGTCCCCTCCGCGTACGGCATGCGCGGTGACGTCCGCTCGATCGTCAACCTCGCGGGGGAGCTGGCAGAACGTCACGACGTGGAGATCATCAGCGTCCGCCGCCACCGGGAGAGGCCGTTCTTCCCGGTGGCCTCCGGCGTGGAGCTGTCCTGGGTGGTCGACGGCCGGCCCGGGGTGAGGCACCTGCTCCCGGGCGGCCGGATGCGCGCCGAGGTCGCCCTGTGGCGGCGGCTGCGGGGCCTGAGGGCCGATGTGATCATCAGTACCCGGCCCGGGCTGAGCGTCCAGGTCGCCCGGCACGCGCCGCGCGGCCCGCTGCGCATCGCCCGCGAGTGGGGCCGCCCGCCGGTACCGGGGCCGATCAGGAGGTTCTACCCGCGCCTGGACGCGGTGGTGACCGCCACGGAGACGGCCCGGCAGGAGTGGGACCGGCTGCTGACCGGCGGCGTCCCGGTCAGCGTGATCCCCGACGCGCTGCCCGCCGGGCCGTGGCCGCGCTCGCGGATGGACAACCGCATCGTCGCCGCGGGCGGGCGCCTGGTGCCGGTCAAGGCCCACGACCGGCTGATCCGGGCGTTCGCCGTCGTGGCGGGCAAGCGCCCCGACTGGCGGCTGCGCCTGTACGGCGGCGGCCCCGAGGAGAAGCGGCTGCGCGCCCTGGTCGGCGATCTCGACCTGCACAACCACGTCTACTTCATGGGCACGACCTCCGACCTGACCGGCGAGTTCGCCAAGGCCTCGATCGTGGCGACCACCTCCAGGACCGAGGTGCTCGGCATGACCGTGATCGAGGCGATGTCCAGCGGGGTGCCGGTGATCGCGTTCGACAGCCCGCGCGGGCCGGGCGAGTTCGTGGCCGACGGGCGCAGTGGTGTCCTGGTCGCCGAGGGGCAGGGCGAGATCGAGGCGTACGCCTCCGCGCTGCTCACCCTCATCGACGACGAGCGACGGCGCAGGACGCTCTCGGCGGGAGCCCTGGAGGCCGCGACGGCGTACGGGGCGTCCGCTGTGGCGGACCGGTGGGAGAAGCTGATCGCCGCCACGTCCCGCCCCGTGTGATCCGGGGACGGGGAGCCGGTCGGGGTCATGTCCCGTTCGTGTGGCCCGGACGGGGGAAACCGATCGCCGCACGTCCCGTTCGTGTGGCCCGGGTGGGGAAACCGATCGCGGCCACGTGCCGCCCGGCCCGGGTACCGTTGGGACATGCATGGGTACAGCGGTGACAAGCAGGCGTACCTGACCCGCCTGCGGCGTATCGAAGGGCAGATCAGGGGCCTTCAGCGGATGGTCGAGGAGGACGCCTACTGCATCGACGTGCTGACCCAGGTCTCGGCCGCCACCCGGGCGCTCCAGGCGGTGGCGCTCGGCCTCCTGGAGGACCACATCGGGCACTGCGTCACCGACGCCATCGCGGCGGGCGGACCGGAGGCGGAGGAGAAGGTCAAGGAGGCCTCGGCCGCGATCGCCCGGCTCGTCCGTTCGTGACTAGTCACATGACTATCTTTTCCGACCGCGTCCCGGACCCCTGAAGGGTCCGGGACCAGGTCTCGAAACGGTTCCTGCCGTGGCCTCAGCAGACAGCCGAGGCGCTCAACCCGAGCGCGTTGTCGAGCTCCACCAAGGTGAGGGGCCGTTCGCTGATCGCGACGGCGGACAGCACCTCGGCATAGAGCGCGATCTCGTCCAACGCGACACGGTCGTGGACCCTAGAGTCCAGGTCGTCGTGCCCCACCGCGTCGTCCTTCCTTCCGCAGCCCACACCCACTTCGAGGTTACGGCGGGCGGTCATCGGTGCCCATGGCCCATCGGGACCATTCCTCGCCCCGCCCGGTCCGTCCTCAAGGAGGATCATTTCCCGATTGCGAGATCACAATTCAGCCAATTGTCTGATGCATACGGGGCTAGAAGGATATAGCGGCAGTAAGGTTAAAATAACTATATTTGTGGTTTAAGCCTACGGACCCGTGTCAGAAGTGACGGGGATAGGTGCCCGAGGCTCCCGGGGCGGGGTCGTCCCGCTCGTGCGTGAGCCGGTGGACCACGGCCGAGGCGGTCGCGAACCCGCGCTCCGGCACCTCCGTACCGGTGAGACGGCACCAGGCGAGCCCGACGGCGTAGGCGGCGCCGAGCAGGGCGGCGGCGGAGGCCCGGTCCGGCGGGTGCAGCGCGGCCGGGAGCTCGCCCGAGCGCGGCCAGCATCTTCGCAGCGGGTGCGAGGCGTCGGCGAGCACCGCGTGCACGATGTGCCGCGACTCCGGGTCCAGCCAGGGGGAGAGCCCGTCGGCCGCCCCGGGGGCCAGGGCCTCCAGGTCCGCGGCCAGCAGCGAGGCGGCCACCGCGCGGGGGTCGGCCCCCGCCGTGGCGAGGAAGCCCAGCGCCGCGACCAGGTCGTAGACCGCGTGCTGGAAGTGCTCGCCGGGGAAGGCGTCGGGCAGCGTCACGTGGGACGGGCAGCGCGCCAGCCACGCGTCCCGCACCTCCTCGTCGCCCCGGTGGGCCAGGACGGGGTCCTGGCAGGCTCGCCGGAGCAGCGGCCCGAGCATGCACAGCAGGGCGTCCGCGCGCGGGCCGAACCTCGGGTCGCCGTGGATCACGGCCGCGGTGTCGGCCATCAGCGCGACCAGCCGCAGGCCCGCCTCGGGATGGGCGGCCCTGACCCGCTCGCAGTAGAGGGCGACCAGGTCGTCCAGCCGGGTGGGCGGCAGCCAGCGGACCCACTCGTCACCGGGGAGCGGGCGGGCCAGGAACTCCCCGAACATCGACAGCAGCACCTCGTTGCCGTCGAAGGCCGGGGCGTAGGCGCACCACATGAGCGTGCCCCAGATCGCGGCGACCGGACTGGCCACCTCCGGCGCGAACAGCCCGGTGAACGCCACGGTGAGCGGGAAGTCCTCCCGGCGCCTGCCGCGCTGGGAGATCACCAGCTCGCGGACCCGCTCGGTGATCTCGTACGGCACGTCGGGGCCGACGAAGCCCTGGACCGACCCCCGGTCCACGGTGAAGTCGAGGCCGGTGGGGATCAGGTGCGGCAGGACCGCCGAGGTGATCCGTATCCGGTGCGCCGTCGCGCGGAGGTCGCGGTCGGCCGGGGGCGCGGTCAGGTACCAGCGCCCGTCGGCTGGGTCCTGCCGGTACCAGCGGGCGTGCGCGCCGAACAGCCAGCGTCCGCCGTCCGAGGTGGCCAGCGCGCGCTCCGCCAGCATCCGGGCGCGGGCGAACGGCGACAGCACGGCCCACCCGGGGTCGGTCACCATGGCCCGCACGTCGTTCTCCACGGCGTCGAACCCGTCCCACTGCCACATGCCCGTCATCGGCACCCCCGGGGGTCAGGCCGGCGGCACGGGGACGGCGGCGCGGTGGCGGGCGGCCTTGTCGACGTAGCGGGCCGCCGTGCCGGCGAACACGGCGCGGTCGTCGTCGGTGAGGTCGCGCACGACCCTCGCCGGGACGCCCGCGACCAGCACCCCCGCCGGGATCCGCTTCCCCGGCGGGACCACGGCGCCCGCCGCGACCAGCGTTCCCGCGCCGATCCTGGCGCCGCCCAGCACGATCGCGCCGATGCCGACGAGGGAACCGGTCTCCACGTGCGCCCCGTGCACCATGGCCCTGTGCCCCAGGCTCACCCGGGGCTCCAGCACGGCGGCCTCGCCCGGGTCGGCGTGCAGGCAGCACAGGTCCTGGACGTTGCACTCCTCGCCGACCTCGACGTCCTCGTCCTCGCCGCGGAGCACCGAGCCGTACCAGATGCTCGCGGCCCTGCCCACCCGGACCCTGCCGACGACCACCGCCCCGGGGGCGACGTAGGCGTCCGGATGGATCCGCGGGACGGCGTCGTCGCCGAGCGCGGCGACGTAGGGCGTGGAGGTCATGACAGCGATGGTACGGGGGGAGCGATTTGTCCGGTGTTTCGGCGAGCAGGTGGGCGTTCAGGTTGCGGATGAGGGCGTTAAGCAGGAAAGTCGTGTCCTGACGTCTCCTTTTCCGCCACACGATCTCCACGGGCAGTGCCATGACAAATCAGCACGAGAGCTTTCCCGACCTGATGCATGAGGACTCGTTCGAGGTCGTCATGCGCGGTTACAGCCGCCGCCAGGTGCACGACTACATGGACCGGCACCGCCACCAGATCCGCGAGCTGGAGCAGCGGCTCGCGCACGCCTCCCAGCAGGTCGAGCAGAGCCGGATGGAGCTCGCCGAGGCGCGCCGCAGGGTCTCGGACGCCCCGCAGGGCTACGACGAGCTCGGCGAGAGGCTCAGCCAGATCCTGAAGCTGGGCGAGGAGGAGGCCGCCTCCAAGAAACAGGTCGCCGAGGCGGAGGCCGCCCGGGTGAGCGAGGAGGCGGCGGCCGAGGCCGAGCGGCTGGTCACCTCCGCGCAGGAGCGGGCCGAGGGCATCCTGAACGCCGCTCAGCAGGAGGCGGAGCGCCGGGTCTCCGAGGCCACCGCCGCCGCCGAGCAGATGCTCTCCCAGGCCGGTAACGACGCCGAGGAGACGCTGAACGCCGCCCGCGCCGAGGCCGAGGAGACGCTGCGCGGCGCCCGCGACGAGGCCGAGCGCATGGTCACCTCGGCCAGGAACGAGGCCGAGCGGACGGTGGAGGGCGCCCGCGCCGAGGCCGAGTCCACGCTGGCCGCCGCCCACGCCGAGGCGCAGGCGACCGTCCTGGCCGCCGACACCGAGGCGCAGTCCACGCTCGCGGCGGCCCAGCGGCGCGCCGCCGTCCTGGACGAGACCACCGGCCGCCGGGTGGTCTACCTCACCGACACCCATGACGAGGTCATGCGCCGCCTGCACGAGATGGGCGCCGTCCTGGGCGACCTGCTGCACCGCGAGGGCAGCGCCGGGCCGCTGGTCGACGAGGACGCCGTGCTGCCCCCCGCCAGGGTCCAGCCCGCGCTGGCCGCTCCCGCCGCCCCTGCCGTCCCCGGCGGCACGGAGCTCCGGGAGGGCGGCGACGGCACCGAGGCCTCCGACGCCTCCGACGCCTCCGACGGGTCCGGCCGGGTCTTCGAGGGGACTCCCGGTCAGCCTCCCGCGGGCGCCGCGGCCGAGAACGTCGCGGACGCGCCGGACGCGCCGGACGCGCCGGCCGGGTCCTCCGGCGTCTCCGGGAGCACCGGGCCGGAACGCGCGCCCGGACGAGCCGCGGCGGAGCGGGAGACGGCCGGGAACGGCTCCGGCCATGTCGCCGGGGACCGGATCGACGCCTCGCCCGACTTCGCGTCCGTCCGCGTGATCGTGGAGGACGACCTCCCCGCCAGGAACGCCACCCCCTCCGGCGACGCGCGGCACGCCGACCCGTACGCGGACGGGGGCGCCGGTACGGCGTCGGGCCCGGCCGGCACGGAAACCGGCACGGAGAGCGGCAAGGAGACCGGGACGAAGTCCGGGACGAAGTCCGGGACGGATGCCGGGGCCGGGTCGCGGGACGGGACGAAGACCGGCGCGGAGGGCGGAGGCGCCACGGGACCGGACGCCGACGCCGGTGCCGACACGGTGATCGCCCCCGCGCCCGAGCGCAGGAACCAGAGGTACGCGAACCCGCGCAAGTGACGGCCCGTCGCGAGGGGGCCTCCGGCGGGTGACCGCCGGGTCCCCTGACGCCGGGCTCCTGACGTCCGAGGTCCAAGGTCCGGTGTCCGAGGCCCGAGGTCCGACGCCGGACACCGGAGACCGGGCACCGGGTTCCGGACGCCGGGGAGTCGGGGAGTCGTGGACGCCGAGCGGAAGCCCCCGCCCCCGATCGGGTCGGGGGCTTCCGCGCTCTGAGGCCCGGCGCCGGGACCGCGTCGGATCCGCTCATCCCGGCACCGGGCGGTCTTCAGGCGTTCGTCCCGGGCTCCGAGCCGCCGGAACGTTCCCGTTGTTCGAGGAGCTGCTCACGCAGCCCTTCGGGGTCGTCCGCGTCGATGGTCATCGCGCAGCCGAGGTCGCGCTGGGCGGAGGTCAGCGGGTGGTGGCGGGTCGCCCACCACCTGCCCGCGTCGCTCCGCCAGATCGTCCAGTCGGGAAACTCCCGGGCGATCTCCGCGAGATGTCGGTCGAATGACATCCGTGCACCTTCCCCGCGCCCAGGTTCGCCCTTTCGACGTTCCACCTTCGACGGTGAGGCAGTTCTCTAGAGAAATCAATGATCGCGGGGGACAGGTCAACCTATCGGTTGACGGATGGTCTTGATCTATGCGTCGAAGTCGTACTGAAGTACATAAGAGGCGGCGTCCAGCACCATCTCGTTCACCTCGACCGCCGTGCCCTCGGCCGTGTAGGCGACCCGGGCGACGGCGATGACCGGGGTGCCCGCGGGCAGGTCGAGCTGGACGGTCTCGTGGGGGTGGGGCATGCGGGCACGGATCTCCTCGGTGAAGTGGGACGGCAGGTGACCGAGCTCGCCCAGGCGCGCGTAGACGCCCCCCGCCCCGGTGTCCTGCCTGGTGATGGCGCTTCCCTCCACCAGGCCGGCCGGGAAGTGGGAGACCGAGAGCTGTACCGGCCGCCCGTCCACCGAGTAGCGCCGCCTGCGGACCCACACCTCGGGCCCGCCCAGGACACGGGCCACGGCGTCCTCCGCGGTCTCCCTGTCGATCTCCACCTCGTCCACGGTGTAGGGGCGGCCCCTGGTGTCGGAGTCCCAGATGGCCTCGCCGCGTCCCCAGCCGTCCTTGGAGAGCCGCTTGGAGCCGTGCCGCCTGATCGGGCGGAACTGCCTGACGTACACCCCCGATCCGCGTTTGGGGACGGCCAGTCCTTCGTTGATCAATACGGAAAGAGCCTGCCTGGCGGTCGCACGGGCTATGCCGTGTCTCGCCATCAGGGCGTTCTCGCCCGGAAGTCGATCCCCGTCTCGGAGATCACCGGACAGGATCGCTCGGCGAAGCCCGTCGGCGATGCGCCGATAGATCGGGGGCTCGGGAGGTACCGGGGACTGCTGCACGTTCGATCACCCTCTGTCACCAACCGGGTTTGGCGTCTCCAGAGAACTTGCCCCGCCTTGTCCACGATCGCACAGATACGAAGGGTGATAACGTGCTTCTTTTGGGAGAATCGTGCCTCTGTGGCGATCTTCGAGGGTTTTCCCGGTCCGTTACGGTGGAACGATCCCGCCCGGTATCCGTACGGCCCACCATCGGCGTGTGACGAGCGCGGCCAGGACGGCACCCGCCGCGTTGACGATCACGTCGTCGACGGAGCTGACCCGTCCCAGGCTCAGGGCGTACTGGAGCGTCTCCACGGTGAGCGAGGCCGCCGCCGCCACCGCGGCGACGGCCCCGATCCCGGCGGGTGAGGCGAACCGCGCCGAACGGACGGGGAGCATGGCGCCGAGCGCGGCGAAGACCAGGAGGTTCCCTCCGACCTGCGCGAACGCCGTCTGAACCGGCCCCTGGAGGACCGCCCGCAGATCCTCGAAAGGGACCGCGCCGGCACCGCCGGGGCCGGGGGCCGGGGTGAGGACCATCCAGATCCAGGGGGCGGTCCCGGCCGTCGCGACCACGTCGGCCAGCGCGGTGCGGACGGGGCGGGGACGACCCGCGCGGGCACGGCGGAGGGCGAGCAGACGAACGGCCGGCGCGGCCAGCGGGACCGCGAGGAAGGCCGCTATGACGACATTTCCCCACATCTGCCACGCCTGGTGCATGAGGCAATGATGCCGGTCCGCGAGGCCGTCCGGACGGTCCGCGGGGGTACGGGAAGGTGACCTCCGGGCAAGGGTCTTTCCGGCCGCCGAGGAAGGCCGCCCCGGGGCCGGGGAACCGGGGCGGGCGTCCATGACCGGGCGTCCATGACCGGGCGTTCAGGAGCCGGTGTACGGGGCCGGGCGTCAGGACCCGGTGTTCAGGGCCGGGGATGTCCGGGACCCGGATGTCCGGGGCCCGGTCCTCAGGGCCGGGCGTCGTCCTCGGGGGCGGACGTCCCAGGGGAGCCCGGCTTCAGGTGGCGGCCGAGGAAGGCCACCGTCCGCGCCCAGGCGTTCTCCGCCGCCACGGGGTCGTAGAACTGCGGGGCCTCGTGGTTGTGGAAGGCGTGACCGGCCTCCTCGGCGACGTACATCTCGACGTTCGGCCGCCCCGCCGCGGCCTCCTCCACCGCGGCGACCTGTTCGCGCGGGATGAACGGGTCGGAACCACCGAAGACGATCAGGAGCGGACCGGTGATCTTCTCCATCATGCCCGTGGCGTCCGGCAGCGCGGAGCCGTAGAACGACGCGACCGCGTCCAGCTCCATCGTCGCCGCGAGGAGGTAGCCGATCGAGCCGCCCAGGCAGAACCCGACCACCCCCGCGGCGTCCTCGGCGGCCTCGGGCAGCTTCCGCAGGTGTGCCAGGGCCATCGCCGCGTCGGCCACCCCCTGGGGCACGTCGAACGTGGAGACGAGTTCCATCGACCTCGCCACCCCGGCCTCGTCGTGCCCGGAGACCCAGTTGGGGTGGAGGCGCCAGAACAGGTCGGGGGCGCCGACGACGTACCCGAGCGCGGCCAGGTCCTCGGCGACCTTCCTGATGTACGGCCCGACCCCGAAGATCTCCTGCACCAGCAGGACGACCGGCCCCCGGCCGCTCGGGGGCAGCCAGAGGTGCAGGTCGAACGAGCCGTCGGCGACGGTGACCGTCTCGGTGCGAGCTTCCACGAAAATCCTCCTGGCGGGTCCGGAATCGTCAAAGAGCGGTGAGTCAAAGAGCAGTGAATCGCATACCCGTCGAGCACGGACAGATGTGGGGGCCGCGAGCCGTCCCCGTACCCGCGCCCACGGCCCGTCAGATGCTCCTGGCCAGGGCGCGGGAGATGCCCAGGGCGGCGGTCTTGACCGCCGGGGCCAGGCGGGCCGGGTGGAAGCGGGCCAGCGGGACCGACACCGAGAGCGCGGCCACGGCCACGCCGTCGCCGAACACCGGGGCCGCGATGCAGGCGCCGCCCGGCTGGGCCTCCTCGCGCTCGTACGCCAGCCCGGAGGCCTGGATCTGGCCGAGGGCCTCCTCCAGCCGCCGGGGGTCGACGATGGAGTGCGGGGTCAACCGGCGCAGCGGCCGGCCGAGGACCTCGTCGATCAGCTCGGGGCCGGAGTAGGCCAGCAGGGCCTTGCCGATGCCGGTACAGGTCAGCGGGAGGCGCCCGCCGACGCGGGACGGCAGCGCGAACGCCTCCTGGCCCTGGATCTTCTCGACGTAGACCACGTCGAGGCCGTCGCGCACGCCCAGGTGCACGGTCTCGTGGGTGGCCTCGTACAGATCGTGCATGAAGGGCAGGGCCGCGTGCCTCAGGTCGCGTTCCCCGGGCACGATGCTCCCGAGCTCGAAGAGCCGGCGGCCGAGGTAGTAGCCGTCCGGGCGGCGAGTGATCGCGCCGATCTCGGCCAGCTCGGTGACGAGCCGGAAGGCGGTGGTCTTGGGCAGGTGGCAGCGTTCGACGACGTCGTTCAGGCGCAGCGGTCCTCCCGTGGGGCGGAACGCGTCGAGGACGAGCCAGGACTTCTCCAGCATGGAGAGCCGATCGGAGTTCCGTCTCACGGAACGCATTCTTGCCTATCGCCACCTCGCGCTCTATACCCGTACGTAGTGACCTCACGACAGGGCTATCCCAGGGAGCAGACGTGTCCGACCAGGTGAACCACTTCATCGGTGGGGTGCCGGTCGCCGAGGGGGCGACGTTCGCCGCGTACGACCCGGTGACCGGAGCGGTGGTCAGGAAGGTCCGTGAGGCGGATCGGACGGTCGTCGACCGCGCGGTGACCGCGGCCCGCGCCGCGCTGCCCGGGTGGGCGGCGCTGCCGGTGGCCGAGCGCGCCGCCTGGATGCGCCGCCTGGCCGGCGCGATCGAGGAGCGGTTCGAGGAGCTGGTGGCCGCGGAGATCGCCGACACCGGCAAGTCGATCACCCAGGCCCGCACCCTGGACATCCCGCGCGGCGCCGCCAACTTCCGGTCGTTCGCCGAGATCGCGGCCCAGCACCCGGAGAACGCGTTCCACCTCACGGACGTGCTGAGCTACACCGTGCGCAGGCCGCTGGGGGTGGTCGCGGTGATCGTGCCGTGGAACCTGCCGTTCCTGCTGGCGACCTGGAAGCTCGGGCCCGCGCTCGTGTCGGGCAACACCGTCGTGGTCAAGCCGTCGGAGCACACCCCCGGCTCGATGGCGGTGCTCGCCGAGATCGCCGCCTCGATCGGCCTGCCGCCGGGCGTCCTCAACGTCGTGCACGGCTTCGGCGCCGGCTCCACCGGTGAGTTCCTGGTCGGGCACCCCGGCGTGGACGCGGTCACCTTCACCGGGGAGAGCCGGACCGGATCGGCGATCATGAAGGCGGTGGCGGACCGGGTCAAGCCCGTCTCGTTCGAGCTGGGCGGCAAGAACGCCGGGCTGGTCTTCGCCGACGCCGACCTGGACGCGGCGGTCGAGGGGAGCGTGCGGTCGGTCTTCACCAACGGCGGCCAGGTCTGCCTGTGCACCGAGCGGCTCTACGTGCAGCGGCCCGTCTTCGAGGAGTTCACCGAGCGGCTGGCCGGCCGGGCCGGACAGCTGCGGTTCGGCCGTCCCGCCGACCCCGACGCCACGATGATGCCGATGATCTCCGCCGAGCACCGCGACAAGGTGCTCTCCTACTACGAGCTGGCCGCGCGCGAGGGCGCCGAGATCCGCGCCGGGGGCGGCGTGCCGAGGTTCGGCGACGACCGCGACGGCGGCTACTACGTGGAGCCGACCGTGCTGACCGGCCTGCCGCGCGACTCACGCGTGAACCGGGAGGAGATCTTCGGCCCGGTCTGCCACGTCGCCCCGTTCGACACCGAGGCCGAGGCCGTGGCGCTGGCCAACGACAGCGAGTACGGCCTGGCGGCGACCGTGTGGACCTCGGGCCTGAGCCGGGCCCACCGGGTCGCGCAGTCGCTGGAGGCCGGCCTGGTCTGGGTCAACACCTGGTACCTGCGCGACCTGCGCACCCCGTTCGGCGGGGTGAAACTGTCGGGCATCGGCCGCGAGGGCGGCACGCGCTCCCTGGACTTCTACTCCGAGCCCACCACGATCACCATCAAGCTGGAGCCCGAACATGACTGAGTGGAGCGAGGCGACCGACGTGTACGCCGAGGCGGCCGACCGGCTGCTGGAGGCGGCCCGGAGCGGCAAGCCGTGCCCCCCGGTGCGCGAGATGCTCCCGGCCGGGAACGCCGAGGCCGTCGGGTACGCCGTACAGGAGATCAACACCAGGCGGGCGCTGGAGGAGGGGCGCCGTCCGGTGGGCAGGAAGATCGGCCTGACGTCCGAGGCGGTGCGGCGCCAGCTCGGCGTGGACACCCCCGACTACGGCGTGCTCTTCGCCGACATGGCCTACCTGGACGGCCTGACCGTCCCCACGGGCCGGTTCCTCCAGCCCCGGGTGGAGGCGGAGGTCGCGCTGGTCCTGGGGAGAGACCTGAGGGGCGGCCCGTTCACCGTGGCGGACGTCGTCCGCGCGGTCGACTTCGTGCTGCCCGCCATCGAGATCGTCGACAGCCGCATCGCGAACTGGGACATCACCCTCGTCGACACGATCGCCGACAACGCCTCCAGCGGCGCGTTCGTCCTCGGCAACACCCCGGCCGGCCTGCGCGAGGTGGACCTGCGCCTGGCCGGGATGACCATGACCAGGCGCGGGCAGGAGGTCTCCACCGGCGCGGGCGCCGCCTGCATGGGGCATCCGCTGAACGCCGCGGTCTGGCTGGCCGACGCGCTGGGCCGCACGGACTTCCCGCTGGGCGCGGGGGACGTCGTGCTCACCGGCGCGCTCGGCCCGGTGGTCCCCGTCGAGACGGGCGACGCCTTCGAGGTGCACATCGACGGCCTGGGGTCGGTAAGGACGGTCTTCTCGTGAAAGTCGCGATCATCGGTTCCGGGAACATCGGCACCGACCTGATGTTCAAGGGCCTGCTCTCGGAGAGGGTCGAGGTGGTCGCGATGGCCGGCATCGACCCCGACTCCGACGGTCTGGCCCGCGCGCGCCGCCGCGGGGTCGCCACGACCAGCGAGGGCGTCGAGGGGCTGGTGGCGCTGCCCGGGTTCGACGAGGTGGACGTGGTCCTCGACGCGACCTCGGCCGGGGCGCACCGGCACAACGACCGGGTGCTGCGCGCGCACGGCAAGCGGGTCATCGACCTGACCCCGGCCGCGATCGGCCCCTACGTGGTGCCCTCGGTCAACCTGGAGGACCACCTCTCCGAGCCGAACCTCAACATGGTCACCTGCGGGGGACAGGCCACGATCCCGATCGTGGCGGCGGTCGCCTCGCGGACGCCCGTCCGGTACGCCGAGATCGTCGCCTCGATCGCGTCCCGCTCGGCCGGGCCGGGCACCCGGGCCAACATCGACGAGTTCACCGAGACGACCGCCCGCGCGATCGAGCGGGTCGGCGGGGCCGGCCGGGGCAAGGCGATCATCGTGCTGAACCCGGCCGAGCCGCCGCTGATCATGCGCGACACGGTCTACTGCCTGGTCGGCGACTGCGACGAGGCCGCCGTGACCGGGGCGGTGCGGGACATGGTCGAGCGGGTCAGGACGTACGTGCCGGGCTACCGGCTCAAGCAGGAGGTGCAGTTCGAGGAGATCGCGGCCGGGGAGCCGCTGCCCGACGGCACCCGCGACGGCGGCGTCAAGGTGACCGTCTTCCTGGAGGTGGAGGGGGCCGCCCACTACCTGCCCGCCTACGCCGGCAACCTCGACATCATGACCTCGGCCGCGCTGCGCACGGCCGAACGCCTGGCCGAACGCGGCGACGGGCCCGCGGTCACGGCCGCCGGCATCCCGGCCCGGGACGTGGAGGTGGGGGCATGAGGCTGTACGTGCAGGACGTGACGCTGCGGGACGGCATGCACGCCATCCGGCACCGCTACACCGTCGACCAGGCCGCCGCCATCGCCGCGGCCCTCGACGCCGCCGGGGTGGCGGCCATCGAGATCGCGCACGGGGACGGCCTCGCCGGTGGCGGCTTCAGCTACGGCGTGGGCGCGCACACCGACGACGAGTGGATCGAGGCGGTCGCCGGGGCCGTACGGCGGGCGAGGCTGACCACCCTGCTGCTGCCGGGCATCGGCACCGTCCGCGACCTGCGGCGCGCCCACGCGCTCGGCGTCACCTCGGTCAGGATCGCCACGCACTGCACCGAGGCCGACGTCTCGGCCCAGCACATCTCCGTCGCGCGCGAGCTCGGCATGGACGTGGCCGGGTTCCTGATGATGTCCCACCTGGCCCCCGCCGAGGAGCTGGCGAGGCAGGCCGCGCTGATGGAGTCCTACGGCGCGCACTGCGTCTACGTGACCGACTCCGGCGGCCGGCTGACCATGGACGGGGTGCGGGAGCGGATCCGGGCCTACCGCTCGGTGCTGCGCCAGGAGACCGAGATCGGCATCCACGCCCACCACAACCTGGGGCTGGGCGTGGCCAACTCGGTCGTCGCGGTGGAGAACGGCGCCTGCCGGGTGGACGCCTCCCTGGCCGGGATGGGCGCGGGCGCGGGCAACTGCCCGATCGAGGCGTTCGTCGCGGTGGCCGACCTGACCGGCTGGGAGCACGGGTGCGACCTGTACGCCCTGATGGACGCGGCCGACGACCTGGTCAGGCCGCTGCAGGACCGGCCGGTGCGGGTGGACAGGGAGACGCTGACCCTCGGCTACGCCGGGGTGTACTCCAGTTTCCTGCGGCACGCCGAGGCCGCCTCGGCGCGCTACGGGGTCGACACCAGGGCCATCCTGGCCGAGGCGGGCCGCCGCCGGATGGTGGGCGGCCAGGAGGACATGATCGTGGACATCGCGCTCGACCTGGCCCGCCCGGCCTCCGCGGGGAGCCCGGCGCGATCGGGGAGCCCGGAGGACCCGGGGGAGGCGGCCGGTCGGCGGGAAGCGGCGCGGCCGGGGGCTCCGGGGGACCCGGTGCTCTCCGGGCCGGGCACCCGTTCGGAGGAGAGGACATGACCGACCTGCGCAGGCTCGCCGCCGTCCTGGACGAGGCGGCCCGTACCGGCCGCGCCGTCCCCAGGCCGGAACAGGACTACGACGTGGCCGACGCCTACCGCGTACAGGAGGAGCTGATCCGGCTCCGCCTGGAGCGGGGGGACCGGCTCGCCGGGGTGAAGCTGGGCTTCACCAGTGAGGGCAAGCGCCGCCAGATGGGCGTGCACGACGTCATCTTCGGCCGGGTCCCGGCGTCGTCCGCCATCGCCGACGGCTCGTACGCGGACGTGTCCGGCCTCGTCCACCCGAGGGTGGAACCGGAGGTCGTCTACCTGCTGGGCCGGCGCATCGCCTCGCCCGCCGACGCGCTCGCGCCGGACGCCGTCGCGGCCGTCGCGGTCGGTGTCGAGGTCATCGACTCGCGCTACGAGGACTTCCGCTTCTCGCTGCCGGACGTGATCGCCGACAACACCTCGGCCGCCGGGTACGCCGTCGGCCCGTGGCAGCCCCACGACCCGTCCCGGTGGAACCTGGGCGTCGTCCTGGAGATCGACGACCGGGTGGTGCACGCCGGGTCGACCGGTGCGATCCTGGGTGACCCTCGCCGCGCCCTGGCGGAGGCCGCGCGCCTGGCCGCGCGGGTGGGGATGGTCCTGGAGGAGGGGTGGATCCTCCTCGCCGGTGCCGCTACGCCCGCCGAGCCGCTCCTGCCGGGCGCGCGGGTACGGGCCGAGATCCAGCACCTGGGCTCGGTCTCGTTCACCGCGAAGGAAAGGGACACACCATGAACGAAGGGCTCGTCGTCGCCGGGAAGGCCGTTCCCCGGGGGCGGTTCCCGCACGTCAAGCGGGCGGGGGACTTCCTCTACGTGTCGGGCACCAGCTCGCGCCGGCCGGACGACACGTTCGCCGGGGTCAGGACCGACACGTCCGGAAAGATCATCCTGGACATCGCCGAGCAGACCCGGGCGGTGATAGAGAACATCGGCGACATCCTCAAGGCGGCCGGGGCCGACCTGAGCAATCTCGTTCAGATCACCACCTACCTCGTGAACATGGACGACTTCGGCGGCTACAACGCCGTCTACGCGGAGTACTTCGACGAGAGCGGCCCGTCCCGTACGACCGTGGCCGTCCGCGAGCTGCCGCACCCGCACCTGCTCATCGAGATTCAGGCCGTCGCCTACCGACCGGAGGAGCGCCAGTGATCAGCCCCATCGACCTCACCGCGTGGATCGACGAGCACGCCCACCTGCTCAAGCCGCCGGTGGGCAACAAGATGGTCTTCGAGCGCAGCGACGACTTCATCGTCATGGTCGTCGGCGGCCCGAACGCGCGGACCGACTTCCACATCGACCCGTTCGAGGAGCTCTTCTACCAGATCCGCGGCAACATGCACGTCAACGTCATGACGCCGGAGGGCCCGGAGACCGTGCACGTCCGCGAGGGCCAGATGTGGCTGCTCCCGGCGAACACCCCGCACTCGCCGCAGCGTCCCGAGGAGGGGTCGGTCGGCCTGGTGGTGGAGCGGATCCGGCCGGAGGGGGTGCTGGAGAGGTTCCTCTGGTACTGCCCCGCGTGCAGCGCCGTGGTCCACGAGGTGGAACTCCAGGTCCGGAACATCGTGACCGACCTGCCGCCGGTCTTCCAGGCGTTCTACGACGACGAGAAGGCGCGCACCTGCGGAAACTGCGGCGCGCTGCACCCGGGCAAGGGATAACCGTTGATCGTCGACGTTCACACCCACCACGTCCCCGCGGGCTGGCCCGACCTCGGCTGGCCGGAGGCGCCCCGCCTGCGGATCGACTCCGAGCGGGAGGCCGTCATCCTGCTCGGCGACCGGGAGTTCCGCCGGATCGCCGACGACTGCTGGAACCCCTCGGTCCGGCTGGAACGGATGGACGCCGACGGGGTGGACGTGCAGGTCGTCTCGCCGACGCCGGTCTTCTTCGGCTACGACCGCCCGGCGTCCGAGGCCGTACGGGCCGCGCGGATCTTCAACGACCTGGCGCTGGAGATCTGCGCCTCGGAACGGCTGGTGCCGTTCTGCCAGGTGCCGCTCCAGGACCCCGACCTGGCGTGCGCCGAGCTGGACCGGTGCCTGGCCGCCGGCCACGCGGGCGTCGAGATCGGCAACCACGTCGGGGACCGCGACCTGGACGACGAGGGCGTCGTCCAGTTCCTCCAGCACTGCGCCGCCGTGGGCGCGCCCGTCTTCGTCCACCCGTGGGACATGGCGGGCGGGCCCCGGCTGGACCGGTGGATGGCGCGGTGGCTGGTCGGCATGCCCGCCGAGACGCACCTGTCGATCCTCTCCCTGATCCTGGGCGGCGTCCTGGACCGGGTGCCGGAGACGCTGCGCCTGTGCTTCGCGCACGGCGGCGGCTCGTTCGCCTTCTGGCTCGGCCGGTTCGAGAACGCCTGGCACCGCCGCGCCGACCTGGTCGGGGTCTCGGAGTTCCCTCCCTCGCACTACCTCGACCGGTTCAGCGTGGACTCGGTGGTGTTCGACGAGCGGGCGCTGCGGCTGCTGGTGGACACCATGGGGGAGGACCGGGTCATGCTGGGCTCCGACTTCCCGTACCCGCTGGGCGAGTCACCGGTGGGCGCGCTGGTCCGCGGCGCCGGGTTCCTGTCGGAGCCCGCACGCGCCAAGCTGCTGGGGGGCAACGCCGTCCGTTTCCTGGGCCGCTGAGCCCGGGCCCGGACGCGGGGAGCCCCGCCGCGTCCCCGCGGGCGCCGCGGGACTCAGCGCTCGCTGAGCTTGCGTCCCCTGTACATCGGGTGGCTGGTCTCCCAGTACCTCCAGCCCTCCACCCGCGCGGGGATGCTGGCGATGCCCGCGGCGACCTTGTACACCCGGCAGCTGTGGACCCTGCGCCAGGCCGTGAAGCCCGTCCGGTAGCCGAAGACGCGGTACCACAGGTTGCCGTACTTGCCCTCGCTGATCTCCTGCGTGTACTCGTGGCCGCTCTCCACGACGTACTCCTCGGCGACCAGCGGGTTCACCAGGTTCCGGAACAGGCGGACCAGTTCCTCCCTGTCGATCGTGTTGACCCTCTCCCGCTCGACCTCCATCTCGGCGTACACCCGGTGCTGGCGGTTGACCGAGGCCGTCATCGTGCCGCCGGGGCCGTCGATGAACCGGGTGCGCGGTACGAAGAAGTTCCTCGGCCTCAGGTGGTGGAAGCTGTAGAAGGACTTCGGCCGGCAGACGCGCTGCGCCTCTCCTCGCACCGTGCCCGCCGGGGCCAGGTCGCCGGTGATGGACGGGTCCGGGTCGCGCGGGGCACCCGGCGTGACGGCACCGGCGGGCACGGCCAGGGTGACGGCGAGGGCGATCGAGAGGAGCCCCGTCAGCGGGAGCGTCGCCGCCCCGCCGAGCGGACGGCGCCCCTGGCGCCGGAGGCGGGGAACCGCGGTGTTCGTCTGGAGGCCGGGTGTGGACATGGAGGCACCGTTCCTTTCGGGACGCGGTCCGTGGCCGCGATCGATTCACGGGCCGCGGACGGCTGCTCCCTGTCGGCGCGCCGAGCGACTCAGCGTGACACTGATGATGCTCACAGCAACCGTTGATGCTCATGTGGTGCCACGCCGGGATCCAGGCCATCAAAAAGGGAAAGGGCAGGTGAAAAGGCGTTTACACCGATTCCTCGTGACCGGTCCGGCCCTCTCCCGGCCCCTCCTGGTTCTTCCGGCCCCCTCCCGGCCCCCTCCCGGTCAGCGGGGGACGACGGGCAGGGTGATGTAGGAGCCGGGCAGGACGGTCTGGTGCTGGACGACCAGCTCGTCCTCGCGCGAGTCGGCGCAGGTGCGGCCGTTGCCGGGGTTCCGGTCGAAGCGCGGGAAGTTGGAGCTGGAGACCTCCACGCGGATGCGGTGCCCGGCCTTGAAGACCTGGCTGGTTGCCACCAGGTCGATCACGAACTCGGCGGGACGGTGCGGCTCGGTGCGGGCCCTGACGATGCCGTCGATCACGCTCATCGCCCGCCCGTCGGGGTGGACGTCGACCAGCTTGGCCGTCCAGTCGGTGGAGACGGCCGAGGTCGCGGCGCGCAGCGTGACGCCGAGCGGGCCGGTCACCTCGACGTCGGCGTCCAGGACGGCGCTCGTGAAGCAGAGCACGTCGGGGCGGCGCTCCACCTCGCGCTGGTCCTGCGGGCCGACGTTGCCGGCGTCGGCGAGCAGCACCGGCCCGCCGACCGTGGGGACGGGGTCGCGCGGGTCGAACACGAACGTCAGGGGGGTGTCCCCGGCCGGGACGTCGGTCGACAGCACGCCGTCGGGGTGCAGGTGGTAGCGGGTCTCGACCGCGCGGACCAGGGGCCACGCCTCCTCGTCCCGCCACACGTCGTCGCCCATCACGAAGATCCTCACCGCCGGGCCGCGGTCGGCGCCCCGGAGGAAGTCGAGCTGCCGCGCCTCCACACGGGCGGCCGGCGGCGAGGCGGCGAAGCCGAAGTCGAGGGCGCCGGTGCTCGCGAGGTGCGACCACGGCCCGACGACCAGCGGCCCGCCCAGACGGCGGTGGTTCTCCAGGGTCCCGCCGAGGAACACGTCGAACCAGCCGGCCGTGTGCATGACCGGCACCTCGATGTCCTCGTGCCGCAGGGTCTCGGCCAGCTCCCGCCAGTAGGCGTCCCGGTCGGGGTGCGAGATCCACTCCTCCCACCAGGGGATGCCCGGCACGTCGCGCAGCGGGAGCGTCCGCACGGCCCGCGCGGGGTCGCGGAGGACGGGCATCAGCTCGGCGAACCCGGCTCCCACGTCCTCGCCCGCCTGGGCGGCGTGCGTCAGGGTGAGCAGCGCCTGCATCGCCCCCCAGTGCAGGGCCGAGCCCAGCGCCAGCGCGCCTCCGTGGTACTTCAGGCCGTCGTGGAAGTCGTGCGGGGTCATGGTCGCGACCACGGCCTTCAGCCCCGGCGGGCGTGTCGCCGCCGCCTGGAGCGCGCACCCGGCGAGGTAGGACATCCCGTGCATCATGACCTCGCCGTTCGACCACGGCTGAGCGGTGATCCACTCGATGGTGTCGTGGCCGTCCGCGCCCTCGTCCCGCCAGGGCCGGAAGACGCCGTCACTGCTCCCGCGCCCCCGGCAGTGCTGGAGCACCACCGCGAACCCGGCCTCCAGCGCGGGGACCCTCGGCGCGGAGCGGAACGAGCCCTCGCCGTACGGGGAGCGGACGAGCAGGGTGGGGAACGGGCCGCCCGAGGCCGGGCGGTGGACGTCGCCGCGCAGGATCGTGCCGTCGCGCATCGGGAACGGGGTGTCGTGCTCGGCGGCGAGGGGCAGCGGCGGGCGGTCGAGGTTCGGCATCGGGGGCTCCTCAGGTGAGGGTGCAGGCGTCGTAGCGGACGGCGTCCGCGGTGCGGCTCGCCGAGGCCACGGCGAGGGTGCGGTTGAGCCAGAGATACCGCGTGTCGCCGGTCTCGAACCGGCAGAAGAGCCGGAAGTAGTACTCGGCGGGGTCGACGGCCTCGCCCCTGGACAGGCGTTCCAGGACCGCGGGCGGGCCGTGCCTGACCCCGCTGGTGGAGATGTAGAGGTGCGCGCCGTCGTGGGTGCGCAGCGTGTAGCGCGTGTCGATGCTGACCATGCCGTCGGCGTGCAGGACCTGCCAGTCGGCCCCGCCGGGCAGCACGGTCCCGGACAGCCGCGGCCCCTCGAACGAGCCCCCCAGGATGTTGATCACCCGGCGCCTGCCCCACGGGGTGTCGCCGAGGTCGAGGATCGGATCGAGTTTCACGTGGAACGTCGCGAGCGGTTCGAGGTTCAACGGTCCGGCCTCCACGGGGACTGGATGTCCGACGGCCCGCTTCCGGGGCGCCGGTGGGTGTCCGGCGGCCCGCTTCCGGGGTGCCGGATGTCCGACGGTCCGCCTCGCGGGTGCTCGGTCAACGGGTCACGCTCCAGGACGGGCGCTCGTTGAGCGCGACCGGGTCGAAGCCCGCCGTGCGCTTGTACGACGCGGCGATCCCGGCCCGCTCGGCGAGCGGGACGACGCTCTCCACGTCGTCGAAACCGCCGGGCGCCCGGTCGTGGGCGAGCTTCATGACGACCTCGGGCCCCATCCTCCGGTTGGAGAGCTGGAGGGCGGTCGTCACCGGGCGCCGGTTCGCCTCGTATCCGGCCAGGTCGCCGCGGGCGAGGAAGCAGGCGAGCACCCGCGCGTCGACGATCGCCTGGGAGGCGCCGTTCGAGCCGATCGGGTACATGGCGTGCGCGGCGTCGCCCAGCAGGGTGACGTTGCCCGCCGTCCAGTACGGCAGCGGGTCGCGGTCGACCATGGGGTACTCGTAGGCCGCCTCGGCGCCGGTGATGATCCCGGGCACGTCCAGCCAGTCGAAGCGCCAGTCCGCGAAGTGGCCGGCGACCTCCGCCGGGTCCGCGGGGCGGTTCCAGTCGGCGGGCCCCCAGGACCCGCCGTCCACCGGCCGCTCGGCGATCCAGTTGATCAGTGTCCTCTCGCCCGTCGCGATGGGATAGGCCACGAACTTCTGGGTGCCGTCACCGGCCATGATCATGGATCGTCCGGTCAGGAACGGGTCCCCGTACGTCGTGCCCCGCCACAGGACCAGGCCGTTCCACGGCGGGGGACCCTCGTCGGGGAACAGGTGCGCGCGGACCGCCGAGCGGATGCCGTCCGCGCCGACCAGCAGGTCGTCCGCGCCGATCCGCACCTCGTCCGTCCCGGCCCGCAGGACCTTCACCCCGACCCGCGGGCCGTCGGCGCCGGCTCGCGGGACGTCCCCGGTGAGGGCGACGCGGCTGCCGGTCCGTACGGCGTGCGCGCCCAGGCGCTCGACCACGGCCTCCAGCAGGAGCAGCTGCAGGCGCCCGCGGTGGACGGAGTACTGGGGCCAGGCGTAGCCGGCGTCGAGTCCCCTGGGCTCGGACCAGATCGGCGTGCCGTACCGGTTGAAGTAGGCCAGCTCCGCGGTGGCCACCCCGATCCCGGCCAGCCGGTCGGCGAGGCCGAGCTCGGTCAGCTCGCGCACGGCGTGCGGCAGCAGGTTGACGCCCACACCCAGGGGGCGGATCTGCTCGGCCGCCTCGTGCACGACCACGTCCTCGAAGCCGGCCGCGTGCAGGCTGAGGGCCGTCGCCAGCCCGCCGATGCCGCCTCCGGCGATGACCACCCGCACGGGCGCCTCCCGTGAATATTGTTATGGCCATAACAATATTCACGGCCGACGTCGTTTGAGCAAGACTTGGCCGGTGGACAGAGCAGATCTGCGGTACGCCGCCTACGCCAGGGAACGCCTGGCGGCCATGCCGCCCCCGGCCGACGCGGAGGCCTTCGCGCTGGCCTACAACCTGCTCCAGCTCGCCTACCTGCTCGTCACGGACCTGGAGACGCGGATCCACCGTCCCCGCGGCTGGACCCTTCCGGGCTTCCGCCTGATGTTCAAGCTCTGGCTGCTCGGCCCCACCCGGCCGGTCAGGCTCGCCGAGATCTCCTCGATGTCCCGGTCGGCGGTGACCAACGCCGTCAA
Source organism: Streptosporangium sp. NPDC023615 (assembly GCF_040640155.1). Classification (NCBI taxonomy): domain Bacteria; kingdom Bacillati; phylum Actinomycetota; class Actinomycetes; order Streptosporangiales; family Streptosporangiaceae; genus Streptosporangium; species Streptosporangium sp. NPDC023615. The sequence continues at coordinate 136,970 of NZ_JBFABE010000005.1, read as the reverse complement.
CACCCTCGAACGCGACGGCCTGGTCGAGCGCCGCCCGGACCCCGATGACGGGCGGGCCGTGACGGTCGGCCTCACCCCGGCGGGCGAGTCCGCGGTCCGGGAGGTCTTCACCGAGCAGACGCGCCGGGAGCGGGAGTGGTTCTCCCCGCTGGCGCCCGGCGAGCGCGGCGAGCTCACCGGCCTGCTCGACCGCATCCTCGAGGGCCGGCCGGGGGACGTCCCCTGAGCGCCGGGGCCGTGGCCCGCCCGGTGGGACACGCGCCCGGCGGCCGCCCGGAGGGGGCGGGCCGTACCCGCCGGGCAGGGGGGAGGGCGAGCCGTGACCGCCGGGCCGGAAGGCGCCCGGCCGCGGTCACCCGGGTCAGGAGGCGTCGAGCCGGGCGACGAGTCTCTTGGGAGCGACGGCGCGGTAACTCTCCTCGACCCAGTCGAGGAGCACCTCGGTCTCCGGGAGCGGGCCGGTCAGCGGGATCGTCACCCATCCCGACCTGCCGAGCCCGTACCGGGACGGCTCGACGCCCGGAAGCGCCAGCGCGTGCCCGTTCGACTCCGGCAGCTTCACGCCGACGCCGGGACGCCACTTCTCCGTCGGCTCCTCGACACCGAGGAAGAGAAAGATCTTCTTGTTCACCTTGACGACCGTGTCGCCCCAGGGGTGATCCTCGTAGGACTCCGGCAGTCGCAGCGCGAACTCGCGCAGCGTCTCGCGGACCTCGCGCCAACCGTCCATGACGGCATTCTGGACCCCGCCACCGACATTTCCCGGCACCGCCCGGCCCGGGACGCCGTCCCGCCGGTGGCGACCACCCGGCTCGCACGGTCTCGGCCCGCGGTCGCCCGGCCCGCGCGGTCGCCCGCTCAGGGGCGCGGAATGCTCCGCAGGTTCGCCTTCGCCATGTCGATCATGCGTCCGACCCCGCCGGTGAGAACGGTCTTGCCGGCGGCCAGCGCGAACCCCTTCACCTGCTTGGCGCTGATGTGCGGCGGCACCGCCAGCACGTTCGGGTCGGTGACCACGTCCAGCAGGAAGGGGCCGGGGGTGGCGAAGGCGGTCTCCAGGGCCCGGCGCACGTCCGCGGGGTCCTCCACCCGCAGGGACGCGATCCCGGCCGCGGCGGCGATCGCGGCGTAGTCGACGGGGGCGTGGTCGGTGCCGAAGTCGGGCAACCCGTCCACCATCATCTCCAGCTTCACCAGGCCGAGCGAGGAGTTGTTGAACACCACGGTCTTCACCGGCAGGTCGTGCAGCCGGACGGTGAGCAGCTCGCCCAGGAGCATGGCGAGCCCGCCGTCCCCCGACAGCGAGACGACCTGCCGCCCCCGGTCGGCGAACTGGGCGCCGATGGCGTGCGGGAGCGCGTTGGCCATGCTGCCGTGCCAGAACGAGCCGATGATCCGGCGGCGGCCGTTGGGGGTGAGGTAGCGGGCGCCCCAGACCGTGCACATCCCGGTGTCCACGGTGAACACCGCGTCGTCGGCGGCCAGCTCGTCCACCAGGTTCGCCACGTACTCGGGATGGATCGGCCGGTGGTGCTCGATGTCGTGGGTGTACGCCTCCACGACGTTCTCCAGCGCCTTGAGGTGCCGCGCCAGCATCCTGTCCAGGTGGCGGCGGTCGGTCTTCCGCGTGACGTGGGGGAGCAGCGCGCGGATCGTCGTGCCGACGTCACCGTGCACGGCCAGCTCCAGCGGGGTCCTGCGGCCCAGCCGCGCCGCGTCGTGGTCGATCTGGACCGTGCGCGCGCCGGGCAGGAAGTCGTCGTACGGGAAGTCGGTCCCGGCCAGCACGACCAGGTCGGCCTCGTGCATCGCCTCGTAGCAGGCGCCGTACCCGAGCAGCCCGCTCATCCCCACGTCGTAGGGGTTGTCGTACTGGATCCACTCCTTGCCGCGCAGCGCGTGACCGATCGGGGCGAGCACGCGCCCGGCCAGCACCATGACCTCGTCCCGGGCGTGGCGGGCCCCGGCGCCGCAGAACAGCATCACCTTCTCGGCGCGGTTCAGCGCCGCGGCCAGCTCGGCCACCTGGTCGGCGGGCGGCGTCACGGTGCCGGTCCGGGTCAGCAGGTCGTGCTCGCCGAGGGAATGGGGGATGGTCAGCTCGGCCACGTCGCCGGACAGGACCACCACCGAGACGCCGCCGAGGCCGATCGCCCGCTGGACGGCGACCCGCAGCACCCTGGGCATCTGCCCCGGCGAGGCGATCGTCTCGCAGAAGTGGCTGCACTCCACGAACGACCGCTCGGGGTGGGTCTCCTGGAAGAACCCGGTGCCGATCTGCGTGGAGGGGATCTGGGCGGCCAGCGCGAGCACCGGGGCGCCGCTGCGGTGGGCGTCGTAGAGCCCCTGGGCCAGGTGGGTGTTGCCGGGCCCGCAGCTCCCCGCGCAGGCCGCCAGGCGTCCGGTGACCTGCGCCTCGGCCGCGGCCGCGAAGGCCCCGGCCTCCTCGTTGCGCACGTGGACCCACTCGATGCCCCCGCCTTTTCTGATGGCGTCGACCACCGGGTTCAGGCTGTCGCCCACCACCCCGTAGATCCGTTCCACCCCGGCCTGGCGCAGGACCTCGATGAACTGCTCCGCGACGGTCGCCATGGTGCCCCCTCGTGTACGGCGTCACCCGGTACGTCACCGTATTTCGCCGGATCACTCCCCGTCGCCGTTCATCACTCCGCGAGGAAGTGGTCCAGCAGGTGCCACGTGACCGTCTTCGGCCGCTCGGCGCTCGCCAGGTGCGCCGCGCCGTCCACGACGACCAGCCGGGAACCGGGGACGCCCGCGGCGATCAGCTCCGCGTGCGCGGGAGGCGTGGCGGGGTCCTCGGCCCCGGCGAGCACCAGCGTGGGCGCGGTGATCAGCCGCAGGTCGGGCCGCAGGTCCATGGCCCCGATCGCCTCGCAGCAGGCGGCGTACCCGGCCGCGGAGACCTCGCCGAGCATCCTGACGTACGGCTCCGCCCCGGTGTGGCCGGGGGTGAACCAGCGGGCCGCGACCGTCTCCGCCAGGGAGGCGGTGCCCGCCTCACGGACCGCCGACGCCCGCTCCGCCCAGGAGGCGGGGGTGCCGAGCTTCGCGGACGTGCACAGCAGCGCGAGCCGGTCGATCCGCTCCGGCGCGTGCGCGGCCAGCCACATACCGATCATGCCGCCGAGCGAGAGGCCGGCGAAGGAGACCCGGGACAGCCCCAGCCGGTCGAGCGCGTCCAGCACGCCGCGGCCCAGGTCGGCGATGGAGCCGTCGCCGCCCTCGGGCGAGCCCCCGTGTCCGGGGTGATCGAGGCGGACGACCCGGAAGCGGGAGGTCAGCGCCTCCATCTGCGGGTCCCACATCCTCAGCGTGGTGCCCAGCGAACCGGACAGCACGACCGGCGGGGCGTCGGGCCGGCCCTCGATCTCGTGGTGCAGCATGTTCACCTGCCGAACGTAAGTTCTCGATACGGACGCATCGGAGCGTAGACGACGACCTCGCCGGAGAAACGTGTCCGGGTCCGGCCATGCCCTGTCACCTCGCCTGTCAAGACGTCTACCATGCGGTCGAGCTCACACCCCTGGAGGGTTCGATGACCGGCAAGAACGCCGTGACCGTGTCCGCCGACGCGTCCGCCGACGCGTCCGCCGACGCCTTCGCCGACGCGCCCGCCGGCGTGCCGGCCGCGGGGGCCGCCGGTGTGCCGGCCGCGGGGTTCGCCGGTGTGCCGGCCCGCGGGTCCGCCTACGTGTTCGACAACGACGGAGATCACTCCGGCGACCAGCACCGCCACCTGGCCCGGCTGCTCGACCCGCTCACCTTCGAACGCCTGGCGCTGACCGGGGTGGGGGCCGGGTGGAACTGCCTGGAGGTCGGGGCGGGCGGTGGCAGCGTGGCGCTCTGGCTGGCCGAGCGGGTCGCGCCGCACGGGCACGTGCTGGCGACCGACATCAAACCCGGCCTGATCCCCTCCAGGGAGGGCCTGACCGTCGTCCGCCACGACATCGTCACCGATCCGCTGCCCGCCGGCGCGTTCGACCTGATCCACGCCCGTCTCGTGCTCAGCCACCTGCCGCAGCGCGACCAGGTCCTGCGGCGCCTGTGCGCCGCGCTGCGCCCCGGGGGCTTCCTGCACCTCGACGAGATCGACATCAGTCGGTGGGTGGCGCCTCCCGTGTCCGGGGGGCACGGCGCGGAGGCCTACGCCGCCTACGTCGGGGCCATGGCCCGTGTCCTGGGCGCCGCCGGGAGCGACCCGACCTGGGGTGCCCGGGTCGCCGGGGAGATGACCCGGGCCGGGCTGGTCGACGTCGATCCGGTGCGATGGTCCGAGGTGTGGAAGCCGGGCTCCGCCGGGCTGGACCTCATGATCAGCAACAGTCACCACCTGCAGAGCCGCCTGACAGAGGCCGGAATACCCCTCGGGCGGCTGCGCGAGGCCCGCGAGGTGATGGCGGCCCCGGGGTTCGAGGCTCCGTCGTTCGAGATCCACTCCGTTCTGGGCCGCCGGGCTCCCGCCGTCTGAGCCCGCGGCGATCCGGCAGTGATCCGGCAGTGACCCGGCAGTGATCCTGCGGCGCTTCGGCAGCGGTGCGGGGCGTTCCAGGGCGTTCCGACGGTTGTCCGGCGGCGGTCCGCCGGGTTTGACTCCCTGTCAGACCGGGGATGGGGACGACCCGCGGGCCCCGCCCCGGCCGCCCCGCGCCGAGGGGTGATCCGCGGGGGACGCCCTCGGTCGTACGGCATCTGACCATGCGATGTGTCGTTCAGACCATTTACGCGTGCTGTGATCTGTGCCACCCTCCCTAACAAAGCTCTAGAAGCGGATTCTAGATTTTGGCTACAGGAAGGCCGGCGCATGGTCGACACGCCCACCACCCAACGCCTGAAATTCGGAGCGCCCCGCAACGGAGAGATCGACGCGACCTCCCGTGCTCCCTACGGCTGGGCGCCCTTCGTCGTGCTCTTCATCGTCGGGCTCGTCGACCGGATCGAACACAACCTGCTCTCCGGCGTCCTTCCCCTCATCCAGGCGGAGTGGGGCTTCAGTGACACCGTCGCCGGTTCCATCCCCACGGCCTCGGCCCTGGCCGCCGCCGTCGTCGCGCTCCCCGCCGGGTACTTCGCCGACCGGCACAACCGCACCCGGATCATCGCCGTCGTCGTCTTCTGCTGGGCGCTGGCCACGCTCGGCTCGGGTCTGGCCACCAGCTTCGCGCTCTTCTACACGATGCGCGTCTTCCTCGCCGCCGCGGAGAGCATCGACAACCCCGCGGCCGGCAGCCTGCTGGCCGACTACTATCCCCCGGTCTCCCGCGCCAAGGCCTACGGCTGGACCCGTATCACCGCCTACCTCGGCGGCCTCGGCACGCTGCTCGGCGGCGTGCTCGCGGGGTCGTTCGGCTGGCGCAGCGCCTTCCTGATCATGGTCGTGCCGGGCGTGCTCACGGCCCTCCTCGTCTGGCGGCTCCGGGAGCCCGTCAGGGGACACCTCGACCGGCTGGTGGCCGAGGGGGCCGCGGGCACCCCCGGCACGGGTCCCGCCTCCGGCGTTCCCGGGAACCTCGGTACCGAGCCCGCCCTCGACGTCGTGGGCGGTGCCGGCATCGGCGCCGGGACCTCCGACCTGGGTGCGGTCGGCGGACCGGAGGGCGTGGGCGTCAAGCCGCCGTTCGGCCGCCAGCTCCGCGAGGTCCTGGCCATCCGTACCCTGCTCGTGGTCTGTATCGGCCTGATGCTGGTCAGCCTGGGCCTGGGCGGGGTCTTCTACTGGCTTCCCTCGCTGCTGGTACGCAACTTCGGCATCGGCATCGCCGCCGCGGGCTCGCTCAGCGGCATCATCACCATCATCGGCGTGGTCGGCGGGACCCTGATCGGCTCGTGGCTCGGCGGGGTCTGGCACGGCACCCGCAAGGGAGGCAGGCTCCTGGCGGGCGGCGGGGGCATCGCGCTCGGCTCGACCACCCTGGCCGTCGCGCTCACGATGGACTCCATCCCCCTGTTCAGCGTGGTGATGGTCGTGGCCAGCGTGCTGACGTCGATGGCCATCCCCAACCTGACCGCCTCCCTGGCCGACGTGGTCCCCGCCGCCTCCCGGGGGCTCGGTTTCGCCGTCCTGCAGCTCTTCCTCACCGGGGGCGTCGCCTTCGGCCCGCTGATCGTCGGCATCGTCTCCGACAACGCGGGCGGCCTGATCAACGCCATGTACGCGCTGATCGTGCCGATGGTCGTGGGCGGCCTGATCACCCTGTTCGCGCGCGGCTTCTACGAGCGCGACGCGCAGCGGGTGATGGAGGCGGCCCGAGGGTGATCCTCGGCCCGCCCGCCCCGGCTCCCCGGCACCGCCCGGGAGCCGGGGCGGGCGGCGGCAGGGGCCCGGCCGCGAGGCCGGGACGTGGGGAGCAGGGGGGACCCGGTCGCGAGGCCGGGGTGGACGGCCGCGAGGGCCCGGACGGGGAGCCGGAGCGGACGGTGACGGGAACCCGGCCGCCAGGTCTGGAGCGCGCGGCGGGAGCGGACCCCCGGGTCCCGGGGGACACGGCCCCGTGGGGCGGGCGAGAGACTCCGGATGAACAGCCGCGATTCATCTCAGGCCCCATTTTTGACGGGAATACCCCACCTGGCCCGTTGTGAACATTGATACTTAAACTTCGCTCCTGTGGCTTGAAGCTAGATCTGTCCCATGGGCATAGTGTGTCGAATCACTTACGTACCGGTTACGGCGTGCGACCGTGGGGCTCCGTTCCCATCGCCGCGGGCCTCGTGAAGAACCGCGGATTGGACAGGTCGAATGAGTTCCCCCCCGCCGATCCGCTCCAAGATCCTCAAGATCCTTCTCGTCCCGACCCTCGCGCTGGTCGCCCTGTGGCTGTTCATGGCGTACTCGACCGTCGCGGAGGTCAGCGCCCTCTCCCAGACGCTGAACCGCTGGGGGGCGATCGGAGCGCCGACGCGGGAGCTGGCCACCGAGCTCCAGCGTGAGCGCAGGCTCACCGCCGAGGCGGCCGGCCGCACGGCGCAGGACAAGGCGCTGGCCGACCAGCGCAGGGCGACCGACGGCAAGGTGGAGGTGGTCCGCGAGGTGATCGCGTCCGCCGCGGCCAACGAGCCCGGCAACGCCCTCGCCGACGTGCGGGCCCTGGAGTCGGCCATGGACGGCCTGGACGCGCTGCGGGTCTCCGCGGACAACGGCTCGATGAGCGCCATCCAGCTGACCGACGCCTACAACGCGTCCGTCTTCGCCGCGACCCGGCAGTTCGGCTCCCCGACGACGCTCCCCGACGTCGCGTCCTTCCGCACCGTCCGCGGTGTGGGCGCCTACACCAACACCGCCGAGTACCTGGGCAGGGAGCAGGCCATCCTCGCCCCCGTGCTGAAGCGCGGCGAGATGACGCAGGCCGAGCACGCCGCCTTCGTCGCGGCGATGACCAGCCGCAGGAACTTCCAGACCAACGCGGACCGGGACATGAGCCCCGAACTGCTGGCGCGTTACCAGCAGGTCGCGGGGGACGCGCCCCACCAGCGGCTCCAGGCGGCGGAGAACACGATCTTCGCGTGGGACCTGAAGGGCAGGCCGCCGCTGGACCCCGCCTCCTGGAAGCGCGACTCCCAGACGGTCCTGGACACCATCGCCCGGCAGACCCAGGAAGAGCTGGTCAGGGCCTCCGCCATGGGCGAGAAGCTCAAGCGCGACGCCCTGCTCCGCATCGCCGTGGTCATCGGCGTGGGCCTGATCGCCGTCATCGCCTCGATCCTGATCTCCTACCGGTTCGGCCGATCCATGATCGCTGAGCTGAGGCGGCTGCAGGACTCGGCCGTGGAACTGGCCGAGGAGCGGTTGCCGAGGCTGGTCGAGCGGCTGCGGAGGGGGGAGGACGTCGATCCGGCGAGCGAGGCCCCGGAGCTGGCCCCGGCGGACACCGCCGAGGTGGACCGGGTCGTGCAGGCGTTCTCCAGCGTGCGGCGCACCGCCGTGGAGGCCGCGGTCGGGCAGGCGACGCTCCGCAAGGGCGTCGGCCAGGTCTTCCTCAACCTCGCCTGGCGCAACCAGGCGCTGCTGCACCGGCAGCTCAACCTCCTGGACGCGATGGAGCGCCGCGTCGAGGAGCCGGAGATCCTGGAGGACCTCTTCAAGCTCGACCACCTGACCACCCGCATGCGGCGGCACGCGGAGAACCTGATCATCCTGTCCGACGCGGTGCCCGCCCGCAGGTGGCGGGACCCGGTGCCGATCTTCGACGTGGTGCGCAGCGCCGTGCTGGAGGTCGAGGACTACACCCGCGTCACCGTCCTGCCCATGCCGCACGCCCCGATGCTGGTGGGCGGCGTGGTCACCGACCTGATCCACCTGATCGCCGAGCTGGTGGAGAACGCCACCGTCTTCTCGCCGCCGAACACCGTGGTCCACGTCCGCAGCATGTCGGCGGCCAAGGGCTTCGCGCTGGAGATCGAGGACCGGGGACTGGGGCTCAACCGGGCGACCCTGGACGAGCTCAACGCCAAGCTCGCCGAACCGCCGGAGTTCGACCTGGCCGACAGTGACCGGCTCGGCCTGTTCGTCGTCGCCCGCCTCGCCTCCCGGCACGGCATCAAGGTCGTGCTGCGGCCCTCGCCCTACGACGGGACCACCGCGATCGTGCTGTTGCCCCCGGCCCTGCTCGCCGTGGAGGAGGTGCCGGTCTTCGAGGTCCCGCAACGGTCCCGTCACGGCGCCCACGCGGCCGGGCAGACGCGGGCGCCGAACGTGCCGGCCGCGACGCCGCCCAGGGAGCTCACCGGCGTGCCGGAGTGGCAGCCGGAGCCGCCGAGGGAGTGGCAGCCCGATCCCCCGAGGGAGTGGCAGCCGGTTCCCGAGCCCGCGACGGAGTGGCAGCCGGCTCCCGAACCGGCGACGGACTGGTTCCCGGCCCAGGAGCGGCAGGAGCAGCCCCCGCCCGTGCTGCCCACCCGGCGGGCGGTCGCCGTACCCGAGACCGACGACGACCTGGACGGGCTCCCGGTACGGGTACGGCAGGCCAACCTGGCACCCCAGCTCCGCCAGGCGCGTTCCTCGGCACAGCGTGACGTGTCGACGCGGACCCCCGAGGAACTCTCGAACCTCATGTCGTCCATGCAGCGGGGCTGGCAGCAGGGCCGTGGCCGGACCGAGCAGGACCAGGACGTGTGGAACCGAAAGGAGAGTCGCCCCGATGCCCGACCCCAGATCTGAACTGAGCTGGTTGCTCGACGACCTGACCCAGCGTGTCCCGGGCGTCCGGCACGCCATCGTGCTGTCCTCCGACGGGCTGGCGATGGGCGGTTCCCGGGAGCTGACCCGGGAGGACGCGGAGCACCTGTCCGCGATCTCCGCGGGGAGCCACAGCCTGGCGCTGGGCGCGGGGCGGCACTTCGGCCTCGGCGGCGTACGGCAGACCATCATCGAGATGGAGGGCGGCTTCCTGTTCGTCACCGCGGCGGGGCAGGGGGCCAGGCTGGCCGTGCTCGCCGCGGGGGACGCCGAGCTGGGCATGGTGACCTACGAGATGGCGCTGATGGTCAAGCGCGTCGGCGAGCATCTGTCCTCCCAGCCGAGGGGGGCCGCGCCGGCGCCCGCCTGGAACGGCGTGAGGTCGTGACAGGGGAGGATCCCGGGCCCCTGATCAGACTGTTCGGGGTGACCGGGGGCAGGGCCCGCCCGGTCGGGGAGAGCTTCGACGTGGTGGCCATCGTCACGACGGTCGACATGCCGTCCGAACCGGTCGGGCTGATGCCCGAGCACCTCGACGTGCTGTCCTCCTGCCGCCGCCCCACCCCGGTGGCCGACGTGGCCGCGTATCTCCGGCTGCCGCTCAACATCACCCGCGTCATCCTCAGCGAACTGCGGCGAGAGGGCCTGGTCACCATCGACCGGCCCCGCCCGGTCGGGAAGACGATCGACGAACGCATCTACAGGGAAGTGCTGCATGGAATACGCGGCCTCTGAGCCGGGGGCGACCCCGGACGACACTCCTGCGATGGCCATCAAGATCCTTGTGGCCGGTGGTTTCGGGGTCGGCAAGACGACCATGGTGGGCACGATCAGCGAGATCAGGCCGCTGCACACCGAGGAGCTGCTGAGCGAGCGCGGCGTCGGCGTGGACGACCTCTCGGGCGTGGAATCGAAGGTCACCACCACCGTGGCGCTGGACTTCGGCCGGATCACCATCCGCGACGGGCTCTGGCTCTACCTGTTCGGCACCCCGGGTCAGGACAGGTTCTGGTTCATGTGGGACGAGCTCTCCGTGGGCGCGCTCGGCGCGGTCGTGCTCGCCGACACCCGGCGCCTGCAGGACTGCTTCCCGGCGGTGGACTACTTCGAGCAGCGCGGCCTGCCGTTCGTCGTGGCGGTCAACTGCTTCGACGGCGCGCGGCGGCACGACCCGATCAAGATCCGGCGGGCCCTGGGCCTGGACGGCGTGGCCCCGATCGTGCTGTGCGACGTGCGCCGGCGCGAGTCGGTCAAGGAGGTGCTGACCACGCTGGTCACCTACTCGGCGGGGGGCGCCTACCAGGAGGCCCACGCGCGCGTCTGACCATCCGCCGTCCGGCTGGACGCGCACCCGGTGGCCCGGGTGCGCCGGAGCGTCCGCGGGGACGTCCCCGTCAGGATCGCGGCTCGTCCTCGGGAACCGCGCCGGCGGCGAACGACGGCACATCGCCCACCAACGTGGCGAGTTCGGGGTTCTCCCGGTAGCTGCGCTCGTGAAGCTCGGCGATCCGCGCGCCGATCCCGGGGTCGTCGTCGTCGGTGATGTCGAAGGACACGAAACGGCCGATCAGCGGAAGGCCCGCCTTCTGGCTCTCGAAGTGCACCGGGTGCACGAGGTACTCCCAGTAGCCTTCGAGATCCTCGATCGCGAACACGGCGCCCCACTCGTAGTCCCCGCCGATGTCGGGGCCCACCACCCAGGACGTCACGGCGTCGATCTCCGATCCTTGAAGGCGCAGCCGGTCGAGCGCCTCCGCGCGTTGCCGGTCGTCGACCTCGGGCCGGAACGTCAGGCGGTTCACGTGGAAGATCATGGTTGACTCCTCGATTCGTCAGGGTGTTGCGCAGGTGGGGGGACGGGGCGGACTCGTTCTCCGCCGTGTCCGTGGGACGGTCGTCCGGCCGGGCAGGCCTCGTGACGGGACCGTCACCGACGCCGACGGCCGTCAGGATCGGCGGCCGTGGTCCAGGCGGCCTCGGCCTCGAGCCGGGTGACGAGCAGCAGGGTGTCGGCGTCGAGCCGGTGGTCGGTGATCAGGCCACGCTTGACGCGCGGCGTGTCGGTCCCGGTGAAGTGCCGGCGGGAACGGAACCGCCGATCAGGACAGAGGTGAGGGCGACGGCGGGGAAGCGGTTCACGGCGACTCCTGGATCGAGTGGTGCTCGGTGGCGACAGCGACCGGGATCCCTGACGGCTTCCAGCCGGCCCCGATGAAGCGTGCGCTGCTCATGACACGACACTGGCAGCGAGGGCCGGGCGTTCGCGTCGGTGGTTCTCACCTATATGGCGCCCGCACGGCGTGATCGGGACCCCTCGGGAAGGTCCGCGAGGAGACGCCGGGAAGTCTCACGAGGGCGTCCGGCCGTCGCCGGCCGGACGCCTGTCGCGTTCGCCGAGGAGCCGCGCGGTCTCCGGGGAGACCTCGGTGGCCAGCACCGCGGAGACGACGTCGACCAGGTGGCTGGTGAAGAGCCGGTCGTCCTTGCCCTCGGGCCCGGCGGCGCGCCGGGCGAGCTCCACGTACGTCACCCGGATGGCCATGAAGCGCTGGTGCAGCCGGGTGACGGCCACCTCGGGCAGCAGCGGGGCCACCAGCTCGCGCCACCGGTTGATGCTCTGCCCGGGATCGTCCTGCCCGCTGCGCAGGGCCGGCCGGCCCGCGCGGTGCACGAGCTGCTCCATGATCCTCAGGTACGCGCGCCCCCCGTCCGGGTCGGCCAGTTTCGCGGCCATCGGCCGCACCAGCGCGCCGGCGAGCGTCCGGCGGGCCTCGGCGCCGTGCGGCGCGCCCCGGGACTCGTACTCGTCGAGGAGCTGGTGGCGGCGGGCCTCGATCTCGGGATGGTGCTTGGCCAGCACCGCGCCCAGCAGCCCGGCTCGGTCACCGAAGTGGTACTGCAGCGCGGTCGAGTTCCGCTGCCCGGCGGCGGCGTTGATCTCGCGCAGCGACACGCCGTCGATCCCCCGCTCGGCGAAGAGCAGCTCTGCCGCCGCCACCAGGCGCCTGCCGGTGGCCTCCGGGTTGGGGGGCATGGGAACTCCTGCCTTGCCGGTGGATGTGCCGATGACTATGGTAATAATGCACGTGTCTCAAATCGTCGAGCAGCCGCCTCAAGGGCGGCGGCACACCGCACAGGATAGAGGCGACCGGCGTGACGCCCGCGACTCCCGGTGATCTCACGCGACCCGCCGACACGCCACGGAACCGGTAACCGGTCAAGGGGAGAGCATGGCCATCGACTTCACCCTCGCGCCCGAGCACGAGGAGATCCGCCGCCGCGTGCGGGCCTTCGTCCAGGAGACCGTCATCCCGGCCGTCGAGGGCCTCGACACGGAGAAGGGGACCGGTCGCGACGAGTACCTCCGTGTCATCTTCGACCTGCGCGCCAAGGCGAAGGCCGAGGGGCTGTGGCTGCCGCACATGCCCGTCGAGTGGGGCGGGATGGGACTCGGCCACGTCGAGCTCGCCATGGTGCAGTCGGAGGCGGCCAGGACCCGGCTGGGACCGTGGGTCCTCAACTGCTCGGCGCCCGACGAGGGCAACATGCACACGCTGCTGCACTGGGGCACCGACGAGCAGAAGGAGAGGTACCTCAGGCCGCTGCTCGAGGGAACCGCGATGTCGTGCTTCGCGATGACCGAGCCAGAGGTCGCCGGATCGGACCCCACGCTCATCCGCACCCACGCCGTCAAGGACGGCGACGAGTGGGTGATCAACGGCCACAAGTGGTTCATCTCCAACGCCCGCCGCGCGAGCTTCGCCATCCTCATCGCCAAGACCGAGCTCGACGTGCCCGAGGGCTCGCGCGGCGGCAACACCGCCTTCCTCGTCGACCTGCCGCAGGAGGGCTGGAACGACGTCCGCGAGGTCGAGACGATGCACGGCTCCACCGGGCACAGCGAGATCGTCATCACCGACCTGCGGGTGCACGACGACCAGATCCTCGGCGGGCGCGGCAACGGCCACCGGCTCGGCCAGTACCGCCTCGGCCCGGCGCGGCTCGCGCACTGCATGCGCTGGATCTCCCAGGCCGAGACCGCGCTCGACATGATGGTCGACCGCGCGCTCAACCGCTACAGCCACGGGTCGCTGCTGGCCGAGAAGCAGGGCATCCAGTGGCTCATCGCCGACTCGGCCATGGAGCTCTACCAGTGCAAGCTCATGGTCCTGCACGCCGCCTCGAAGATCGACAAGGGTGAGGACTTCCGCACCGAGGTCTCGATGGCCAAGCACTTCGTGGCCAACAGCCTCAACCGGATCGTCGACCGCGCGATCCAGGTGCACGGCGCGCTCGGCTACTCGACCGACACCCCGCTGGCGAACATGCTCCAGCACGCCCGATGGGCCCGGTTCGCGGACGGTGCCGACGAGATCCACCAGATGCGCATCGCCGAGCGTACGATCGCGGCGTACCGGAGCACCGGATCGACCAACGCCGCCACCGGAGGACTGCCGCTGTGAGCACGCAGGAGACGACCAGGGGAACCGGCGACGGCGCGAGCGGCGGCACGGGGGGCGGGCTGCTCAGCGGCCTGGTCCCGCAGCCCGCGATACAGGCGGCCAACACGGTCCGCGGCGACGACCTGGAGGGGAGGGTGGCCCTGGTCACCGGCGGGAGCAACGGCATCGGCGCGGGTGTGGCCCGGCGCCTGGCCTCCGGCGGGGCCCGCCTCGTCCTCGCCGACATCGACGACGCCGCGGGCGAGAAGCTCGCCGGAGAGCTGGACGCGACGTTCGTCCACTGTGACGTGTCGCGCCCGGAGGACAACGAGGCGGCCGTGGCGACCGCGGTCGAGCGGTACGGCAGGCTCGACCTCGCCTTCCTCAACGCGGGCATCTCCTCGGGCTGCGGGGTGGGCGAGGACTTCGACCTCCGGCGCTACCGTCTGGCGATGGGCGTCAACCTCGACGGCGTCGTGTTCGGGGTACACGCCGCCCTGCCCGCGCTGCTCGCGGCGGGCGGCGGCACGATCGTGGCCACCGCCAGCATGGCCGGCATCGTCGGCATCCCGTCCGACCCGATCTACGCCGCCAACAAGCACGCGGTCGTCGGGCTGGTCCGCACGCTCGGCCAGGACCTCCAGTCGCGAGGGGTCAGGGTGCAGGCGCTCTGCCCCTCCTTCGCCGACACCGCGATCCTCGGCGAGGGCAAGGCCGTGCTGGAACAGCTCGGCTTCCCCGTCCTCGACGTCTCGGACGTCGTGGAGACGTTCATGCGGCTGCTCGACAGCGAGGGCACCGGCGAGTGCTGGTTCGTGATCCCCGGCAGGGAGAGCCAGCCCTTCGCCTTCCGCCGCGCCCCGGGACCGCGCACCTGACGCGCCCCCGGCGGATCGGCGGTCCACGGCTCCCGTGGCCGTCGCCCACCGGTTCGAGGGCTCCCGGGCGGCCGCCGTCCCACGCTCCCGGTGGCCGCCACCCGCCGGGCCACGACACGCTCACCGCTCACGCCGATCTCCTGGGCGCCGGCGACCGTCACCGAAAGTAAGATCACGGGCGTGAAGAGTGGCCGTGAGCTGATCCTGTCCGGGAAGGCGCCGCCCGCGAGGGTCCGCCGGGTCGTGCTGCTGACCGGGCAGTTACGGGTCGGCGGCACCGAGAAGCAGATCCATCTCCTGGCCATCGGCCTGGCCCGCAGCGGGGTGGAGGTCGACGTGGTGACGTTGCACTCCGGGGGACCCTACGGCGACGCCCTCGAACGCGCCGGCATCTTCGTGCACAACGCCGGGTTCACGGCGCTGTCGACGGGGATCGCCGCCCTTCCCCGCAACCTGCTCGCGGCGGCGCGCCTGGTCAGGACCGTGCGGCGGCTCAGGCCGGATGTGCTGCACGCCTTCCTCTACCACGCCTACGTGATCGGCGCGCCGCTCGCCTGGCTCGCCCGGGTCCCCGTCATCGTGGCGGGGCGGCGCAGTCTGAGCGTCTTCAAACGGCTCCGGTACGGCAGCCGCCCCCTGGAACGCCTCGCCGCCCGGCTGACGCGGCACGTGGTGGCCAACGCCGTGGCCGTGGCGGAGGACGCCAGGAGGGTGGAGGGCCTCGCCCGGGAGAAGATCAGTGTGATCTACAACGGCCTGCCCGAGTCGGCCTTCCTGCCCGTCGCGCCCGCGCCGATCGCCACCGACCTGCCGGTCGTGTGCTGCGTCGCCAACCTGATGACGTACAAGGGACACCGCTTCCTCGTCGAGGCCGCGGCGCTGCTGGCCGCCCGGGGCAGGCCGTGCACACTGGTGCTCGCGGGAGAGGGCCCCGAGCGCGACGCCCTGGTGCCGCAGGCGGCGGCCCTGGGGGTGGACCTGCGCCTGCTGGGCCTTCGCCGGGACGTCGAGGCCCTGCTGCACCGGGCCTCGGTGGTGGTGCTGCCCTCCCTGCACGAGGGGATGAGCAACGCCGTCATGGAGGCGATGGCGGCGGGCAGGCCGATCGTCGCCACCGCGGTGGGCGGGACGTGCGAGCTGTTGCGCGGGCGCGGCCTGCTGGTCCCCCCGCGGGGGGCGGGGGAACTGGCCGACGCCCTGGAGCGCGTACTGCGCGACCCCCGCCTGGGAGCCTCCCTCGGCGGCGCCGCGCGCGCCTGGGCACTGGACAACCTCCGGGTGGACTCCATGATCGACCGCCACCTGGAGCTGTACGGGCGCCTGCTGGAGCAGCGATGTGCGCGATAGCCGGCGCCGTCCGCGCGGACGGGGTGGACCCGGCCACGGTCCGCGCGATGTGCGAGACCATGGTGCACCGCGGCCCCGACGGTGACGGCCTGCACGTGGAGCACTCGGCCGTGCTCGGCGCGCGCCGCCTGGCCGTCGTCGACGTGGCCGGCGGCGACCAGCCCGTCCGCAGCGAGGACGGCCGCGTCGTCGCGGTGTTCAACGGCGAGATCTACAACTTCGCCGAGCTCCGGGCCGAGCTGCTGGCCAAGGGGCATCGCCTTGCCGCCGGCGGCGACTCCGAGTGCCTGGTCCACCTGTACGAGGAACACGGCGACGCCCTGGTGCACCGGCTGCGCGGCATGTTCGCCTTCGCCCTGTGGGACGGGCACCGGCGCAGGCTGCTGCTGGCGCGCGACCGGGTCGGCGAGAAGCCGCTCTACTGGGGGGTCCGGTCCGGCTCGCTCCGCTTCGCCTCCGAGCTGAAGGCGCTGATCGCCGACCCGAAGTGGCGCGGCGAGGTCGACCCGGTCGCCCTGCACCACTACCTGACGTTCCAGTACGTCCCGGCCCCCTGGTCGATCGTCGAGGGCATCGGCAAGCTCCCGCCGGGCTCGACCCTGGTGTGGCAGGAGGGCCGCGTCCGCGTCGACCGCTACTGGCGGCTGGACGCCACCCCCCGTCCGGTGGCCGACGCCGGGGAGGAGGCGGACCGGCTGCGCGAGCTGCTGATGGAGGCGACCCGGCTGCGGATGACCGGCGAGCGCCCGATCGGCGCCTTCCTGTCGGGAGGGGTCGACTCCTCCGCCGTCGTCGCGGCGATGGCGCGCCAGTCCTCGCGGCCGGTCCGCACGTTCTGCGTCGGCTTCGACCATGCCGCCTTCGACGAGCGCGAGCACGCCCGCCGGGTGGCCGCCCTCTACGGCACCGACCACTCGGAGCTGACGCTCTCCGACGCCCCGCTGGACGTGTTCCCCGCCCTGTCCTGGCACTTCGACGAGCCGTTCGCCGACTCCTCGGCGATTCCCAGCCTGCTCGTCGCCCGGATGAGCGGCCGGGAGGTGACGGTGGCGCTCACCGGGGACGGCGGGGACGAGTCCTTCGGCGGCTACCGCCGCTACCTGATGCTGCGGCGGGCCGCCCGGCTCCGGGCGCCGCGGGCGGCGGCGCCGCTGCTGGGGGCGGCGGGCAGGAGCCTGCAGGTCCTGTCGCGCCAGGGGTCGATGCTCCGCAGGGCGGGCTGGGGCATGGAACTGGCCGGGCTGCCGGCGGCCGACAGGTACACGCGGCTGATGTCCTACTTCACCGGGGAACAGAAGTGGGAGGTCTACACCCCGTGGCAGCGGGGCCGGGTGGGGGGTGTGCGCAGCGGCGCCCTCGTGGAGCGGGCCTTCGCCGAGTCCTCGGCCGGCTGCGACCTCACCCGGTTCATGGACGTCGACGTCAACACCTACCTGCCCGGCGACCTCCTGGTGAAGACGGACCTCAGCACGATGGCCTGCTCGGTCGAGGCGCGCTCCCCGTTCCTGGACCACGTCCTGATGGAGTGGGCCGCAGGACTGCCCGGCGAGCTGAAGATCCGGGGCGGGACGACGAAGTACCTGCTCAAGCGCGCCCTCGCCGACTGGCTGCCGGAGGACCTGCTGCGGCGCCCGAAGATGGGTTTCGGGGTGCCGCTGGCCTCCTGGCTCAGGACCGGGATGCGTCCCCTCGCGCATGACCTGCTGACCGACGCCACCGCCCGCGACCGGGGAATCTTCGACCCGGGGGCCGTCGCCCGTCTGCTCGCCGAGCACGCCGCGGGCCGGGACCACTCCGACCGCATCTGGGCACTGCTGCAGTTCGAGCTCTGGCACCGCACCCACCTGCCCGCCCACCTGCCTGCCCGCCCGGCCGCCGGCCCGGTCGCCGGTCACCGTCCACCCGTGCGGCCGGCCGCTCCTGTCGCCGTCGTCCCGCCCGTCCCCGCTCCTCCGGTCGAGGACGACCGGTGGCACCCGCGGCCCGCGTGAGCGCTCCGTCGCCTTCCACGTCGTCCTCCCTACCGCCCCCCGCGTCCGCGACGGGACGTCGCGACGCGACCGCCGCCCGCCTGGTCCACCTGCTCCTGACCCGCGTGACCCTCGCCGTGGCCGGGGCGCTGACCAGCGTCGTCGTGGCCCGCGCACTGGGGCCGGAGGACCGCGGCGTCTACTGGGTGGTCGTCACGGTCGCGATCACGGCGGCGGCCGTCGGGAACCTGTCGGTGGAGAGGTCACAGACGGCCCTGTGGACGCGGGAGGGCCGCCGACCGGCGATCTCGGCGAACGCGCCGTGGCTGGGACTCGCCGTGGGCACGGTGGCCGCGGTCGTCGCGTTCGCGGCCGTCCTGCCTCCCGGCACCGCCGTGACGGTCGTCGCGGACCGCCCCACGCTGGTGTGGGGGCTGGTCGCGGTGCCCGTCATGACGGCGATCGTCTACGTCGGCAACGTGCACGTCCTGCGCGCCCGCACCGGGGTCGTCGACCGGGGCTCGCTGGCAGGGGCGGCCGTCCAGTGCTCCGCCCTGGCGGCCCTGGCGCTTCCCGGCCGGCTCACCGTCGAGGGGGTGGTGATCGTCTGGACCCTCTCCGCGGTGGTGAACCTGGTGTTGTTGCTGCCGTCCCTGCCGGTACGCCGGCCGCGCGGGCGGAGGCTGGCCGCCCGCACGCTCTCGTGCGGGCTGCGCCACCACCCGGGTTACGTCTGCCACTTCCTGTTGCTGCGGCTCGACATCCTGATCCTGAACGCCCTGGGCACGCCCGCCGCCGTGGGCGTCTACTCCATGGCCGTGACGCCCGCCGAGCTCCTGCGGGCCATGACCGGCACGGTGGTCCAGCTCGCGCTCCCCCGGCAGATGGAGTCGAGCCTGGAGGAGGCGGCGGCGTACACGGCGCGGACGATCCGGATCACCGGTGTCCTGGCCGTCTCGTCGGCCGTCCTGTTCTGCCTGGCGGGCCCGGCCCTGGTGGTCGCCGCCACCGGCCCGGCCTTCGCGGGGTGCGTCGTCCCGATGCTGGTGCTCGCACCGGGCGTGGCGGCCGCGGCGACGGCGGCCCCGGCCGCGGCCTACCTGCTCCGTCTCGACCTGCCGTTCCTCGCCGCGCTGGTGTACGGCGCCGCGCTGCTGGCGAACCTCGTCCTGAACGTCCTGCTGATCCCCCCGATGGGTGTCACGGGGTGCGCCCTGGCGTCCACGATCGCCTACACGATGCTGGCCGCCGCCCAGGTGGGCTGGTTCGCGCACTCAGCCGGGGTGCCCCTGCGCCGGCTGGTCCCGGGCGCCGCCGAGGTAGGTGAGATCGTCCGACGGCTCCACGGGCTCCTGCGCGCCGGCCGTCCCTGAGGGGTCCCGCGCGCCCGTCGGCTCAGGAGGTTCCCGCCCGCCGGCCGACCGGCCGATCAGTTCCGTCCGGCCCGCCGGGCCCGTCCGGGCCGTCCGATCCGCCCGGTCGCCGGAGCAGGTACTCGTTGCAGCCGAGCCCGCCCGCGCACGTCTTGAGGGCCAGGAGGTCGAGATCGTGCGCGCGGGCGCGGGCGAGGACCCGCTCGGGCCGGGAGACCTCGAAGGGGTAGCCGCCCACCCAGTCGAGCAGGTCGTGCCGGCGCGACATGCCCCGCGGCTGGACGTCCGCGGGGCCGGCCCCGCCGCGGAGCAGCCGCGCGACCGCGAGCAGGGGCCATGCCCGGTAGACGTAGACCGCGCTCCCGGCGATCAGGGCGCCGCGGGTCACCGGCCCCGACCGGTTGTAGCGCCGTTTCACGGCGGTCCAGACCCGGCTCTGCCTGCCCTGGTCGTTGTAGAGCGAGACGAACAGCAGCCCGCCCGGGGCGACGAGTCCGACGGTGGCGTCGAAGGCCCGCCACATGTCCCCGGTGTGGTGCAGCACCCCCCAGGCGTACACCACGTCGAAGGTCCCCAGCCGCGCGAGACGGCCGCCGTCCAGGATCGACCCCTGCTCGATCGTCCAGCAGGCACCGGCCGATTCCCGCGTGACCTTCCGTGAGGCGTCGGCCGACTCCCGTTCGACCGCCGGGGAAACCTCGGTCGCTTCCCGCTCGACCGTCAGGCAGGACTCGGACGTTCCCCCCTCGGCCGTCCCGGAGGCCTCGGGAGCGAAGGCGTGCCGTAGCCGTACGGCGGCCTCCACCGCCTCGGCGTCGGCGTCGAAGGAGTGCACGCGCGCCCCGAGGCGGTACGCGGCGAGCGAGAACAGGCCGCTGCCGCAGCCCACGTCGAGGAAGGTGTGCCCGGCGAGGTCCTCGACGCCCAGGGTCGCCCGCAGCGAGTCGACCGCGCGCCGGACGCGGTCTTCGTCGACGAGCCCGACGAAGGACGTCCAGTTGCGGCCGAAGGCGAACCTGTCACCCCGCCTGACCTGCAGAAGGTTCTCGTCCACCGTCGTCTCCTGTCACCTGCCGCGCGAGGACCGCCGTACGATGATCGACAACGTACCGTGGCCTGCCGATCACCCCGTGGAGGCGGTGCCGGAGTGGCAGGCCGGGTCGATGGTCCGGCGACGGCCGGTTCGCGGCACGCCTCACGGGCGGCCCGGATCTTCGTCCACCGATGCCGTGAACCCGGTCCGAGGCCGTGGCGGACCCGTCCGATCGGCTCGACGATCGAGACTTCGGACCTGACGCTCGCCGTTCTGCACAATTTTCTATATAGTTTGCGCATGGCTGTTCTTCATGACGCGACCGAGCTCACGGTCACCGAGGCCGCGCAGCGTGGGGTCGCTCGTCTGGTGGCCGACGCCGAGCACGGCGCGGATCTGGTGGTGACCCGCCGGCATCGGCCGGTCGCAGCCGTCGTGAGCATGCGACGTCTCAACGAACTGGAAGAGGCCGCAGCCGATCTGCGGGATCTGGCGTTGGTGCTCGTCAGGGCCGCCACCGACAGCGGTCGGCGGACGTCGATCGACGATGTCCTTTCCGCTTTCGGGCACACCCGTGAATCGCTGGCCACGATTCCGGACGACGACGAGTAGCGATGTCCGACGTCGTATTCACCGATCCGGCCATTGATGATCTCCGGAAGATCGGTCCGGATGCCGTCCCCAAGATCCTGAAGAAGATTTTCCTGCTCCTCGAGAACCCCGAGGCCGGCTACCCGTTGGGCGGCGAGCTGACCGGGTTTCGCAAGCTCGTCGTCGGGCGGAACACCTGGCGGGTCGTCTACCGGATCACCGATGACAAGGCGGTCGAGATCTGTGAGGTCTGGGCGGTCGGGGAAAGGGCCGACGCCGAGGTCTATGCGGAAGCCAAAGCGCGGGTTCGGGCAGTCGGTGGTGCTCGTCCTGACATCGTGCGTCTTGGTGAGGTCATCGACCGCCTGGGAACGCCGACCGACCACATTCATGTCGAAAAGGTGCCCGTGCGGGAGCCGGTTCCCGACTGGCTCGCCGATCGGTTGATCCATACGGTCGGCATGGCTCGGGAGGATGTGGCCGCGCTCGGCCTGGAGGAAGCCGTCGATCTCTGGACGGAGTTCCGTTCGGGGCCGCGTTAGCCCGTCGCCGTTCACGGGCTGGAACGACGCATGGCCAAGGCAGCTCTCAACGCCGGGCTACCGCGAGGACAGCGGCACCCGTGACGCCACGTCATACGTTCACACCGGGAATGTCACGCCCGGGTCATGACGTGGTCGCACTGCCCGGCGAGGGCGGTGGCTGATGGGATCGACGGCATGTCCTCGACACCGGTCATCGACGTTGAACGTCTGAATCTCACATACGGCGACTTCCATGCCGTGAAGGACCTGTCCTTCCAGGTACGGCCAGGGGAGCTCTACGCGCTGCTCGGCACGAACGGGGCGGGCAAGACCTCGGCCCTGGAGACCGTCGAAGGTCACCGCAGGGCCACCTCGGGCAGCGTGCGGGTCTTCGGGCAGAGCCCGCAGGACCGGCGCGCCGTGCGGCCCAGGATGGGCATCATGCTGCAGGAGAGCGGCTTCTCCCCGGACCTGACGGTGAGGGAGTCGGTCCGGCTGATCGGGCGGCTCACCCGGCGCACGGACACCGTCGAGCGCGTGCTCGGCGTCGTCAACCTCACCCGCAAGGCGGGGACCACGGTGTCCCAGCTCTCCGGCGGCGAGAAGCGACGCCTGGACTTCGCCACCGCCGTGTACGGAACACCTGAGCTGATCTTCCTGGACGAGCCCACCACCGGCCTGGACGTCCAGTCCCGGGACGATCTGTGGGACACCGTGGGCAGGCTGCGCGAGGCCGGCTCCACCGTCGTTCTGACCACGCACTACCTGGAGGAGGCGCAGCAGCACGCCGACCGCATCGGTCTCATGCACGGGGGCACCCTCCACCGGGAGGGGACCGTCTCCGAGCTGACGCGGACCCTGCCCTCCACCGCCCGCTTCTCCCTGCCGGACCCCGCCCCGGCGGTGCCGTTGCCCGTGCCGGCCGTGCGCGACGGCGACAAAACGTTCCTCGTCGAGACCTTCGACCTGCAGAAGGACCTGCACGTCCTGCTGGGCTGGGCGCAGGAGCACTCGGTGGAGCTGCGGGACCTCCAGGCCGGGCCGACCCGGCTCGACGAGGTCTTCCGCGCCATCGGTGACGACCGGACCCGCTGACCCTCCCCGAACCTTCTCTGAAAGGGCGCTTCGCCATGCTCTCGATCGCTCTCGGCGAGCTGATCCAGATATTCCGGAACCGGCTGGTCCTGATCACCGGTCTCGTCATGCCCGCGGTGGTCAGCGGGTTCTTCATCTACCGCCACGAAGCCTTCGCGACCCTGGGCAGCCTCGGGTACATCGCGGCGATCATGATGTTCACCGTGGGGGCGTTCGGGCTCTACACCACCGCGGTGACGACCCTGGCCTCCCGCAGGCAGAACCTCTTCCTCAAGCGGCTGCGCTCCACCGCGGAGGGCGACACCGGCATCCTGTCCGGGCTTCTCCTCCCGATCACCGCCATCTCACTGGTCCAGGTGACCGTGATCATGACCGTGCTGGCCGTGGTCGCGGGCCGGCCGGACAACGTCCTCCTCCTGGCGGCGGCCGTCCTCTCGACGCTGATCATGATGATCGGCCTGGCGCTGGCCACGGCGGGGCTGACGAACTCCCCCGAGCACGCCCAGGTGACCACGCTGCCCGTCAGCCTCGGCGCCATCGCCGTGGCCACCTGGGTCGGCATCAGCGGTACCGAGGAGCTCACCCTGCTCAAGCGGCTGCTTCCCGGCGGCTCGGCCACCGAACTGGCCGTCGACGCCTGGAACGGCGGCGTTCCCGTCGGCGAATCCCTGCTTCTCCTGGCGCCCACGCTGGGCTGGGTGATCGTCGCCGTCGCGCTGGCCTCCCGGATCTTCCGCTGGGAACCGCGCCGATGACGGCCCCCGGCGTCGTCGCCGGCCCGGGCGGGAGAGAGCCGCCCCGCGAGAGCATCGCGCGACAGCGCCTACCGTGGAGACGACGGATGTGGCCGGCCCGGCCCGAACAGGGGCCGACCAGGGTCCGGCCCCCCGAACCGACCGCCCGGCGACCAGGTGAGGCGCAGTGAACCCGACACACGCGGTGTCCCAGCGCGCCGAGCCCGCGCGGGAACGGCTGCGCAGGCTCAACATCACCCTGTTCCTCCCGCTGCTCGTCACCGTCGGGGCGCTACTGGTGGCGAGGGACGCCCGGACCTGGTGGGAGGCCCTCGTCCTCGGCGCGGGCGTGGCGGCGGCCCTGGTGGCCTTCACGCGGTGGGCGGCGGGGGACGTCCTGCGCGTCGCGCTCCCCTGCCTGATCGTCACCGCGGCCGTGTGGCCGTTCTCCGTACTGGTGGCCGACAGCGGCGCGGGGTTCTACGGCCTCTCGATCGTGGGCTCCTACGTCGTCCCCCACCTGCCGCGCCACCGGGTCGCGGCGGCCGCAGGGCTGATCGCCTACGTCGCCGCGGTGGGCGCGTCGAGGCTGCTGGTCACCGGGGGAGACCTCTCCGGCGTCCTGATCGAGTACGTCATCGTCCCCGCGGGCATCACCGCGATATTCGTCGGCCTCATGTTCCCCAACAGGCGCTTCTACGGCCTCATCGAGGAACTGGAGGCGGCACGGGAGCGCGAGGCGGAACTGGCCGTCATCCGCGAACGCGTCCGGTTCGCCGGCGACCTGCACGACATCCAGGGCCACACCCTGCACGTGGTGAAGCTGAAGATCGCGCTGGCCCAGAGGCTGGTGCGCGGCGACGCCGAACGGGCGGAGCGGGAACTCCGCGAGGTACACGCCCTGGTCAGCGACACCATCGCCCAGACCAAGGAACTCGCCTACGCCCAGCGGCGGCTCAACCTGTCCGCGGAACTGGAGAACGCGAAGAACCTCTTCGAGGCCGCGGGGATCCGCGTGCGCGTCGAGCGCGAGACCGAGGTCGACGCCCGCGCGGGCGAACTGCTCGGCCTGGTCCTGCGGGAGACGACGACCAACATCCTGAGGCACGCGCAGGCCGGGCAGGTGCGCATCGACCTGTCGGGCTCCGGCATCGCCATCGTCAACGACGGCGCGCCGGAGGCTCCCCTTCCCGCGCTCCGGGGGCTCGCCGCCCTCAGGGAACGCGTGGCGGCCGGCGGGGGCGAGCTGACCGTGGAGCAGAAGGACGGACGTTTCCTGACGGCCGCGACGTTCCCGCACGGCGGTCCGGACGCCGCTCCCCACAGCGTGGAAGGACGACCGACTTGACATCCTCCCCTCCCTGAAGGGAGGGGATTCCCACGGTCGCCCGTGAGGGTTCCTGCTTCACCGCCGACCGCCCGCCCGAGAGGACTCTCGTTGAGGTCTTACATCAGCTCCACAGGCGTTTCACCTCTCCGCCAGTCCGGCGGCGAGGATGTTCTTCGCGGCGTTGACGTCCCGGTCATGGGAGGCGCCGCAGGCGCACACCCACTCTCGGACGTTCAGCGGCATGGACCGCTGGATCGTGCCGCACGCCGAGCACAGCTTCGAGGAGGGGAACCAGCGGTCCACCACCAGCAGTTCCCGCCCGTACCACTGTGCTTTGTACTCCAGCATCGTGCGCATCTGACGCCACGAGGTGTCGGAGACGGCACGGGCCAGCTTGCGGTTTTTGACCAGGTTGCGCACGGTGAGGTCCTCGATCACGACCGTTTGGTTCTCACGGACGAGACGCGTGGTGACCTTGTGCAGATGATCACGCCTGCGGTCGGCGATGCGGGCATGCACCCGGGCGACCTTGAGTTTCGCCTTCTGCCGGTTCGCCGACCCCTTCTCCGTACGGGCAAGGCGCCGCTGCGCCCTGGCCAGTTTCCTACGGTCGGCCCGCTCATGCTTCGGATTGACGATCTTCTCTCCGGTGGAGAGCGTCGCCAGCGCCGTGATCCCCGCATCCACGCCGACCACGTTCGCGGTCGCGGGAAGCGGGGAGATGCGGTCCTCACACAGGATCGACACGAACCACCGCCCGGCCGCGTCCTTCGACACCGTCACCGTGGACGGGTCCGCCCCCTCGGGCAGGGGACGCGACCACACGACGTTCAGCGGTCCGTCCATCTTCGCCAGGGTGATCTGACCGCCTCGGTAGATGAACGCCGACCGGGTGTACTCAGCGCTCGCCCGGGACTTCTTGCGGGACTTGAAGGTGGGGTACTTGGCCCGTTTGGCGAAGAAGTTCGCGAACGCCGCCTGGAGGTGGCGCAGCGCCTGCTGGAGGGGGACCGACGACACCTCGTTCAAGAACGCGAGGTCCTCGGTCTTCTTCCACTGCGTCAGTGTGGCCGAGGACTCCACGTAGGAGACTTTGCGGCCTTCGATGGTGTAGGCGCGGCTGCGGTGTTGGAGGGCTTTGTTGTAGACGAGGCGGGCGCAGCCGAACGTGCGAGACAGTTGTGCTGCCTGTTCGTTCGTCGGGTGGAAGCGGAACTTGAATGCCCGCTTCACGATCTGCGCCACGCTTCACACGATACGTCAAGATCAGTTAGGTGGTGGGTGAAACGGGCCATGCGGGTCGTGCGGGTCCAGGCACGCTCAGGCGCCAGAGCGCCTTCCCGCTCCCGTTTCCTCTCCGGCCTGAAGGTCGGAGTAGCCACGGGAGTCATTCGATGACCACCGTGGTGCTGGCCGACGACGAGGCCCTCCTGCGCAAGGCGCTGGCGGCGCTGCTCCCCCTGGAGGGCGAGATCACCGTGCTCGCCGAGGCGGAGGACGGTGAGGCCGCCGTCCGGGCCACGCTGCTGCACCGGCCCGACGTGCTCGTCATCGACCTGGAGATGCCCGGCACGGACGGGCTCGAGGCCGTCGCGGAGATCCGCCGTACGCGACCGGACCAGGTGATCCTGATGCTGACCCGCCACGCCAGGCCCGGGGTGCTGCGCAAGGCGCTCAGGCTCGGCGTCCAGGGCTTCGTCAGCAAGTCCGCGGAACCGGCGCACATCGTCTCCGTCATCACGACCCTGCACGGGGGCAGGCGCTGGATCGACCCGGACGTCTCCGCCCTCGCCGTCGTCGACGACTGCCCGCTCACCGACCGCGAGATCGACGTGCTGCGGGCGACCGGCGAGGGCTACTCGGCCGCCGACATCGCCACCCGCCTCCACCTGGCGGAGGGCACGGTGCGCAACTACCTCTCGAACGCGATGCAGAAGACCCAGACCAGAACCCGCCACGAGGCGGCCCGCTACGCCCGCGAACACGACTGGCTGTGACCCCGGACGCCCCTCCACACGCACCGATCTCCGCGTGCCCGCCCTGGCCGTCGGCGCCGTGCGGAACGCGCACGCGGAAGGGCGCGCGATCTGTCGCCGCGTCCCGGTGGAGGCGATGATGATGCCTGAGCTTTGTTCCGAGATGAGCCGTGGCCGGAGGCTCCCGCCGGTCAGAAGGCGTCGGCGCGAACGCCTGCCAGAAAGTCGTTCCAGCCCTTCGCGGTAAAGGTAAGAGTCGGACCGGACGGGTTTTTGCTGTCGCGGACGGCGATGAGACCCGGAAGGTTGGTGGCCACTTCCACGCAGTCGTTGCCGCCAACGCTGTAACTGCTCTTGCGGAATTCGGCGCCGGACAGGTCAAGGGAGATCATGGTGACTCCTTGCTGCGGCGATGAGCACCGCAGACTTCTCGGGGGACAGGCATACGTCAATGAGACGCTCGAAGGTCAGCGTGAGGTTTCGCACCTGATCGGCTGCTTCGATGTACACCTCTCCCGCAGGACCTTCCGTGTACCCCACAGCCGGGTCCTCGGCATCGAATGACAGAACGGAAAAACCGCCTTCCATCCCTATGTGTGCTCCTGTACTGAACGGTAGGACCTGCACGGTGATGTGGGCCTGCTCCATGACTCGGAGAAGGTCGTCGAACTGGTGGGCCATGACGCCCGGCGGTCCGATAGGGCGGCGCAGGACCGCTTCGTCCACCAGGACATGAAGCGTGGGGGCATTGGGGCCGAAAAGGCTGACCTTGCGTACCATTCGAGCGTCCACGCGGCGCTTCAACTCGGCTTCGCTCAGCTCGGGCAATGTTGCCTTGATGACTCCGCGAGCGTAATCCTCACTTTGGAGAAGGCCAGGGATGGCGCGTTGCTCCCACTTGATGATGGTGGACGCCTCCGCCTCCATGCTGATGTAACTGCCGGTGAACACGTCGCTGTAGGCGGTCCACCAGCCACGCCGCCCGGCGTCCTTGCCGAGTTGGATCAGACTTGCCGTCGTCGCACTGTCCGCTCCGAAAAGATCGCATGCAGCGGCCAGATCAGCTTCAGACACCATGATCCGACCAGCTTCGATGCGGTGCGCCTTGCTGACGGACCAGCCGAGCCGCCGGGCCACCTCAGGCACGGACAGACCGGCGTTTTCTCGAAGTCGGCGCAGCTCACGGCCCAAGCGGCGATGACGGACGGTGGGGGACTTCATTGGCATAGAGACATTGTGCCGTTACTGTTCGTGAAAATTCTATGTGCGTAAGGCTTGCGTGCGTGCCTCACGCACGTCCATGATGACTCCAGTGTCACTACTTTTAGTGAGCGAGCTATCACGGAGAGGGTTGGAGCCGTGCCGCCCTGACGTAGAGACACAGGTGCCCCACCAGGAGCGGACCTCTGGTCCCACTCCTCACCGACTGACCGTTCCGCTCAGATTTTCGTACGGCGGTGCGTTCCAGAACCCTCTTGCCCATTCAAAAAGCCGGACCCGCCCGGCGCTCGCGACGTCCGGGCGGGTCCTTGATCGGATGGAGGTCCGATCCGTGGACGATGGTAGATCAGCGACACCCGGGCCGGTGATTTCGGGATGGCGGGTCATTCTCAGTGACAAGGGGCGGCTGTGGGCCTCCCGGGTCGTCCCGTTCACCGATGCCGAGTTCGACGCCGGGGCGGCGCGTACGGTCGACGCCGACACCCTCGACGCGCTGCGGGCCGAGGTCGAGCGGCAGGAGGAGACAGCACGGCAGGTGAACGGGCGGGTGGCCTCGTGATCCGGCGCGGGCCCGCACCGGCCGGAGGGCGGCACCGCGACGGCGTGAACCCCGCCCTCGTCCCCCGCCGTACGTGGGACCACCGGGCCCGCGCCGAGGCGGAGCGGCTGGATCGGGAGTGGAAGGACTGGACCGTCCTCTACGGCGCGTACTCACGCCTGTTCTTCGCGATCCCGGCCTGGCCGGCTCCCGTCCCGGTGGTCCTCCGGGCCTCCACCGCCGACGACCTCGAAGCCCGGATGTGCGGGGTCGTCATGGCCGTCGTCGCGCGCCCTACCACCTGACCGGCAGCTCCCGTACGCCGTAGATGCTCATGGTGTCGCGCATGGCCACCTCCTCGGCCGGTACGGCGAGACGGAGTCCGGGGAAGCGGTCGAACAGCATCGGGAAGGCGATGCGCATCTCCACCCGGGCGAGCTGCTGTCCCAGGCACTGGTGCAGCCCGTGCCCGAACGTCAGATGCCCGCTCGCGGGGCGGGTGACGTCCAGGTGTTCGGGGTCGGGGAAGCGGGAGGGGTCGCGGTTGGCGGCCGGGACCGAGAGCGTCACCACCTCGCCCGCCCTGATGAGTTCCCCCTCCACCTCGACGTCCTCCAGGGCGGCGCGCGTCGGGCCGATGTGGATGATGGAGAGGTAGCGGAGCAGCTCCTCGACCGCGTTGTCGATCAGCGAGGGGTCGGCGCGCAGCGCGGCGAGCTGGTCGGGGTGCTCCAGCAGGGCGAACGTGCCGAGGCCGAGCATGTTGGCCGTGGTCTCGTGTCCCGCGACGAGCAGCAGGAGCCCCACGTTGCCCAGCTCCTCGTCGGTCAGCTCGCCGCCCTCGATCAGGCCGCTGAGCAGGTCGTCGGCGGGGTCGGCGCGCTTGAGGGCGATGAGCCGGGCGAAGAAGGCGGCGATGCCGCCGATCGCCCCGCGGATCTCCTCGATGGAGGACTCCAGGTTCAGCAGCGTCGAGGTGGCCTGCTGGAACTCGTCGCGGTCGGCGTACGGGACGCCGAGCAGCTCGCAGATCACCAGCGAGGGGATGGGCAGCGCGAACGCGCGCACCAGGTCCAGGGGCGGCCCGGCCTTCTCCATCGCGTCCAGGTGCTCCCGGGTGATCTCGGCGATCCTGGGCTCCAGCGCCTTCATCCGCCGCACCGTGAACTGCGCGGTGAGCGGCCTGCGGTAGCGGGTGTGGTCGGGCGGGTCCATCCGGATGAACAGGCCCGGTTCGGCCGGGCCGGGCCTCTCCTGCATCAGCGGGAAGGGCACGGGGATGTTCAGCAGTTCGCGGCGGGAGCTGAACCGGGGGTCGGCCAGGATCGCGCGCACGGCCGCGTGTCCGGTCACCAGCCAGCCCATCCGGCCGTCGGGATAGGCCAGCCGGACCAGGGGGCCCTCCTCGCGCAGCGAGGCCAGCCGCTCGGGCGGGTCGAAGGGGCCGGGACGTCCGGTGGGAAAGGTGATCGCCTCGGATGGGGTCTGGGTCATCCGCGTTCCTCTCGTGATGCGCTCCGTTCCCTCCAGAAAACTACATCGAATGCAAAATTACAACACGTGCAGAGTGTTATCTGATGGATTAGGCTGTCCCGTATGGGTGAAGGGTCGGGCCTGCGCGAGCGCAAGAAGCTGCGCACCCGGCACGCCCTCATCGAGGCGGCGCTGGAGCTCTTCCTGAGCAAGGGCTACGAGCAGACGACCGTCTCGGAGATCGCCGCCGCCGCCGACGTCTCCACCCGCACCTTCTTCAGCTACTTCGCGAGCAAGGAAGAGGTGATCTTCCACAACGCGCGCGAGGGCGCCGATCGCGCCCTGACGGTGATCGCCGAGGCCGCGCCCGGGGAACGGGCCGCCGACCTGCTGGGCCGCGTCGTCGCCACCGGCTTCGCCGCGATCGACATGGACGAACGGGTCAGCCGGGAGATCGCCCCGATCAACCACCTCACGATGACCGTCCCCTCGCTCCGGGCGCGGGGCCTGCTGCTCCTCTTCGACGTCCAGCGGGAGCTCGCCGAGGCACTGCATCGGGCCTGTCCCGACGAGCTGAGCCTGACCGAGGCGTCGGCCGCCGTCGGCGCGGTGATCGGCGGCGCCAAGCTCGCCGCCTTCGTGCACATGAGCCACGGCGCCTCCCCCGAGGAGATGATGCGTGCCGGCCGGGCGGCCACCGCGTTCGCCCTGGCCGCCCTGCGTGCCTCTCCTCCGGCCTCCCGCACCTCCGGCCCTCCCGCCCCCTGACCCTTCGATCCTTCCGTCCTGTTCCGATCGAGAGGCCGGAAAAGGGCACGGCCCGCGCCGGGGTGGCGCGGGCCGTGCGTTCGGGCCTCAGGGTCCCGTGGGGACCTCGGGGACTCGCGGATGGGACCTCAGGAGCTGGGAACGGTGTCGACCCAGGTGGTCGAGGCCGAGCGGTAGCCGTTGACGCGGTTCAGCACGTCGGCCGGCGCGACGACCTCGTTCTTGGAGTGGTAGAACCAGTCGACCTGCTGGATGTACTCGCGCGGGGTCGCCGAGCCCACCAGGCCGCCGTTGATGAACCAGAGGTTGAAGTTCACCGACTGCACCGTCTCCGGGTAGTAGACGCCGCCGTGCTCGGCGAAGAGGTTGCCGTCGATGTAGTACCTGATCTGGCCGCCGGAGACCTGAAGAACCAGGTCGTGCCAGCCCGCGTAGCTCTGCCTGACCTCGGTGTGGACGTTCACCGCCTCCCAGGGCTCGTTGCGGTACGTCTCCCACGAGGTGGTGTACATGATGTTGGCGGGCTCGCCCCAGCCGCCGTTGGGCAGGTACTCGAAGTCCTGCTCGCTGTAGGCGGGGTCCATGTCGAAGGCGAGGGGGGTGATCGTGAAGAAGGTCTGCACGATGTGGTCACCGTCGGGGCCGCTGATGGGCGCGTCGGAGAACTTCACCCGGGCCGCGTAGGTGCCCTCCAGGAACTTGCGCTGGTGCAGCACCTCCGACTGCCGGGTGCCCGCCGCCGTGCCGTCGGTCCCGGCCTTGAGCTGCAGTGCCCGGTTGGTGCCGGAGACGGTGGGGAAGCTCACGTTCTGCTTGGGCCAGCTCGCCCCGGGCACGCCGGGACCGCCGCTGTTGGTGCGCACGGTCCAGTTGTGCGCGGTGATGGCCGGGTCGTCGGCGCCGGTGTAGGCGAAGTCGTCGAAGACCACCCCGGCGCCCCCGGGGTTGCCGGGAGTGGGAGTGGGCGTGGGGGTCGGGCCGCCGCCGCCCGCGGGCGGGGTGCCCCAGACCAGGGCGCCGTTGTGGTGGACGGTGACCTTGCTCCAGTCGCCGTACGTGGTGCGGGCCGGGCCGAAGGAGAAGTCGTCGGCCTGGTTGATCCGCTGCCAGTCGGAGCGGTGGAAGCGCAGTTGCAGGTCACCGGTCCGGGCGCCGGGCGCCAGGGTGCCGGAGGTAAAGCCCACCTCCAGGTAGCGGTCGGCGGTGGCCGTACCGGGGGACAGGGTGCCGAAGGAGCCGGTGATCGTGGAGCAGGAGATCGTCGCCCACGAGCACGCGAAACGGTACTGCGGCGATCCGGCGTCCGCCTTGAAGTAGTAGCGGATCCTCACGCCGTTCAGCGGTACGGCCGAGGTGCCGCCGTTGACCAGGTTGAACCAGGGCTCGACCTGGTCGGCGGTGGCTCCGGTGGCGCTCGTCTTGTACTGGAGCCGCAGGGACTGCTGGGCGGCGGCCGGGCCGGCCGCGACGCCCACCAGCGCGAGCAGCAGGACGGGCAGCAACCCGCCCAGTAACAGCTTTCCGCGCACGTTCTTTCCTTTCGTCGGTGCTTTCCGGGGTCTGGTGGGTACCGGACGGAAGGGCCGGGTGGCCTGCGGTCCCGTGCGTGGGGGTCTGAGGGTCAGGGGGTCAGGGGATGAGCGGGCCGCCCCGGACGCCCAGTGCGCCGAGCCGGTCGAGGTGCGGGCCGAGGCGGGCCAGGAAGCCGGGGTAGTCGCCGGCCGTGCCCCAGGCGACCTCGGCGAACGCGCACATCCTGGGCAGGGCCATGAACTCGACCCGCTCGGGCGTGGGCATGTACTCGGTCCACAGCTGGCACTGCACGCCCCGCGCGGCCGGGTCGGGTGCGAACGCGTAGGTGTCGGCCAGGGTGAGGACGTGCTCCTGGACGGTCTTCCGGGTGTCGGCGGCGGGCCCGTCACCGGAACCGCCGGGGCCGCCGACCGGGGTCTCGAAGGGGCCCGCGGAGGGGCGGTAGTCGAAGTAGGTCCGGGTGTGCGGCGCCAGGATGATCTCGTTGTCGCCGCGGTCGGCCTGCTCGTCCCGCCAGATCATGACGGTGGTGCCGGGGGTGGGCTCACGGTCGGGCTCGTCCCAGCAGACCAGCCTGCGCGAGTGCTTCTCCAGGTGGGCGGCCATCCGGCCGATGAACCAGGCGCACGCGTCCTGCGGCCCGGCCAGTCCCAGCTCCGCCAGCCGCCGCCGCGCCCCGGGGGAGGTCTCCCACTCGGCGGTGGGGCACTCGTCCCCGCCGACGTGCACGTAGGTGCCCGGGAAGAGCTCGCAGACCTCGTCGAGCACGTCCTGGCAGAAGCGGACGGTGGACTCCTCCAGGTTGAACACGTGCTCGCTGATGCCCCACTCGGTCCAGACCTCCACCCTCCGGTCCGGGTCGTTGCCCAGGTGCGGGTAGGCGGCGATGGCGGCCTGGGCGTGGCCGGGCATCTCGATCTCCGGCACCACGGTGACGAAGCGCTCCGCCGCGTACGCGACGATCTCCCGGATGTCCTCGCGCGTGTAGAACCCGCCGCGCCGCGCGCCGACCTCGGTGAGCAGGGGGTAGCGCTCGATCTCCAGCCGCCACCCCTGGTCGTCGGTCAGGTGCAGGTGCAGCACGTTGAGCTTGTGCTCGGCGAGCAGGTCGACGAGGCGCAGCACGAACGCCTTGGGCATGAAGTGGCGGGCGACGTCCAGCATCACCCCGCGCCAGGCGAACCCGGGCCGGTCCTCGATGACCCCGGCCGGGATCTCCGGTCCGAGCTGGGCGAGGGTCCGCGAGCCGTAGAAGCGGCCGGCCGGGCCGCCGGCGGTGAGCTCGACGCCCGAGGGGGAGACGGCGAGGCGGTACCCCTCCTCGCCGAGGGACGGGTCGTCGGGCATCGGCCGCAGGAGGTCGCGCCGGAACGGGACGGGGTCCCCGCCGGTCGCCACGACGTCCCGCGGTCTCGGAATGATCACGTTGTCTTCCCTTCACGGCGCCCCCGGACGGGCGCGCCTGCAGGCGGTGCGGGGCGGGGGCTCACCCCTTGACGGAACCGGCGATCATCCCCGAGGTGACCCTGCGCTGCAGGACGAGGAAGACCAGCAGCACCGGGAGCATGAACAGGGCCGAGGCGGCCATGGTCGCCCCCCAGTCGGTGCCGAAGACGTTGCCGAACGAGGAGAGCCAGACGGGCAGCGTCCGGTCGTCCTGGTTCTTGATGATCAGCGCGTTGGCGAAGGCGAACTCGTTCCACGCGGTGATGAAGCCGAACAGCGAGGTGGACATCAGGCCGGGGGCGAGCAGCGGCAGGACCACCCGGCGGAAGGCGGCCGGCCGGTCGCACCCGTCCATCATCGCGGCCTCCTCAAGTTCGGGAGGGATCGCGGCGAGGAACCCGCGCAGGGTGACGATGGTGAACGGCAGCGTCACCATGAAGTAGATCAGGCTGAGCATCGACAACCTGTCGAGCATCCCGGTGTCGCGGGCGATGATGAACATCGACACCAGCAGCGCCTCCCAGGGGGCCATCTGGGCGACGAAGACCATCAGGATGAACGCCTTGCGCCCGCGCCAGCGCATCCGGGCCACCGCGAACGCGGCCAGCAGCGCGACCACCAGGGCGAGCACCACCGCGCTCACGGTGACGACGAGGCTGTTGCGCCAGAACGTCCAGAAACCGTCCGCGTTCACCGCGGTCGCGAAGTGCTCCAGGGTGGGGTGGGCGGGCCAGAAGGTCGGGGTCTGCGACTGGATGTCCCTGGTGGGCTTGAACGCGGTCAGCACCATCCAGTAGACGGGGAAGACCGAGACGGCCAGCACGGCCAGGGCCGCCAGGTTCAGCGGCGCGCGGCGCAGCCGGCGGCCGGGTGCCCGCCGGGCCGGCCGGGCCGCCCGGACCGGCTGGATCGGCTGGATCGGCTGGGCCGGCGTCAGGGTGGTCACGGTTCCTCCCCTTCGTGCTTGAGTATCCGCCGCAGGTGGACGAGCAGCAGGGCGATCAGGATCAGCACGGTGAGGGTGGAGATCGCCGAGCCGAGGTCGTACTTGTGGAGCGACTGCGCGACCTGGAACGCGTGGACGGACAGCGTGGTGGTGGCCTCCCCCGGGCCGCCCTTGCTGATCGCCCAGATCTGGGCGAAGCACTTGAACACCCAGATCACCTCCAGCGAGGTGATCAGGCCGAAGAGCGGCCGCAGGATGGGGAAGGTGACCGCGGTGAAGACCTGCCGCCCGTTCGCGCCGTCGATCCGCGCGGCCTCGTACAGCTCGGAGGGGATGGTGGTCAGGCCCGCGTACAGGGTGAGGGCGGCGAACGGCACCGACTGCCAGACGACCAGGGCGACCAGGATGGCGAAGGTGGACGTGCCGTGGGCGAACCAGGTGTAGTCCCTGAAGGACTCGAACCCCAGCGTGACCAGCAGCCAGTTGACCACCCCCAGCCGCGACTGGAACAGCCACTGGAAGATCGTGGTGGCGGCGAGGACGGGGGTGGCCCAGGTGAGCACCAGGCCGCCCAGCACGGCCAGCCGCATCCTCCGGCCCAGGCGGGCGGCCATCAGGGCCACCGCGGTGGAGATGACCATGATCAGGACGACGTTGACGGCCGTCCAGACGAGGGTCCTGCGTACCACGGCCCAGAACTCCGCCCCGCCGAGCACCGTCGCGTAGTTGCCCAGGCCGACGAACTCCGCCCCGCCGCGGATCAGCTCGCCCGTCCTGAAGTGCTGGAAGGAGATGACGACGCTGCGGATCAGCGGGTAGAGCAGCAGGTAGGCGGTACCCGCCAGGGTGGGCGCGATCAGCAGGTAGGGCCACAGGCCGGCGAGCCGGGACGGCCGTGCCCCGGATCGCGCCGCGGACGGTGGTGCCGGTGCCGGTACGTCCCGGCCGAGGGCGTGCCGCCGGTCCGGGGCCCGGGAGGGGGCGGACATGACACTCCTCAGGACGTGGTGTTGAGGATCTCGGCGATGCTCCGGTCCACCGCGGCGGCCTCGGTGGCGGGGGTGCCTCCGGTGAGCACCCGGGTCATGTACTCCTTGATGAGGTTCTTGGCCTCGACCGCGGCCCAGTTGGGGGAGTTGGGGGTGGCGTGCCCGTTCGCGGCGCCCGCGGCCATCGCGGCCGTCGCCTCGTTGCCGTCCAGCACGCCCGCGAGGGAGACGCGGTTGGGCACGTAGCTCATCTCCTTGGCCATGTCGGCCTGGAACTCCTCACCCGCCAGCGCCTTGACCACCTCGTACGCCGCCTCGGGGTTCTTCGACGCCTCGGGGATGACCAGGTCGGAGCCGCCGGTGAACACCGCGCCCGGCTTGTCGGCGGTCTTGCCGGGGATCGGGAAGAAACCGAGCTTCCCCTTGAGGCCGGGGTTGGCCTTCTCGATCGCCACCGCGCCGCCCGGGGCGGAGACGATCTGGGCGACGTCGCCCTTGGCGAAGACGTCGGCCTGCGGCGGCCTGGCCTCGTCGGAGTCCTTGGGGCCGTCGCCCAGCGCCTGGAGCCTGCGGTAGAACTCGACCGCGGCCAGCGCCTGGGGGGTGGCGAGGCCGCCCTTCCAGGTGCCGCCCTCGTTGACCGCGAGGTCGCCGCCCTCGTCCCAGACGAACCCGGCGAAGGTGTACCAGTTCTGGCCGGGCAGGTAGATGCCCTGGTCACCGCCCTTGTCGAGTTTCGCGGTGATCTCCAGCCACTCGTCCCTGGTCTTCGGCGGAGCGGTGATCCTCGCCTTGGCGAACAGGTCCTTGTTGTAGACGACCACCCGGTTGGCGGCGTACCACGGGATGCCGTACTGGCGTCCCTCGATCTTTCCGGGCTCGGCCAGGCCG
The DNA here is from genome assembly GCF_040640155.1 of Streptosporangium sp. NPDC023615. Taxonomy (NCBI): domain Bacteria; kingdom Bacillati; phylum Actinomycetota; class Actinomycetes; order Streptosporangiales; family Streptosporangiaceae; genus Streptosporangium; species Streptosporangium sp. NPDC023615. The sequence continues at coordinate 100,682 of NZ_JBFABE010000005.1, read as the reverse complement.
GGCAGCCAGTCGGTGCCGCCCAGGTCGGCCACCTTGTCGGTGAGGTCCCGCACCCCGCCGCTGGCGGCGTACTCGGCGACCTGGGTGTTGCCGACCTCGATGACGTCGGGCGCGTCGTTGCTGGCCAGGGCGCTGGTCACCCGCTGGCCTATGCCGTCCCACTCCTGGATCTGGATGTCGAGCGTGACGCCGGGGTGGGCCGCCCGGTAGCGGGTGCGGAAGCGGTCGAGCAGGGCGTCGGAGAAGCTGTCCCGCATCACCCAGACGGTCAGGTTCACGCCCTCCTGGCCGGCGCCGGCGGAGCCGGGCGGGCCCGACGAGGAGGACGGCTCGGAGGAGCCGCACGCGGAGAGGCCGGCGACGAGCGCCAGCACAGCCGTGACGGCGCGGAGACGGTGCCTCATCGGTGCTCCCAGAGGTCAGATATTGGTAAGTAATTGGCTTGCTTTGCATAGGGTGGCTGTTACCAGTTCCGCCGTCAAGACCTGATTTTCCTCGGTCAACTGGTAAGAAATAGGTAAGAGGTTGGTAGGGTGGGAACGTGACACTGAACATGAGGTCCGGGCTCAAGCGCGACCGGGTGCGCGACGTCCTGCTCGACCTCATCGCCGACATGCGACCGGCCGAGGCGATCCCCTCGGAGCGGGATCTGTGCCGGGAGCTCGGCGTCTCCCGGCCGACCGTCCGCGCGGCGATCGACGATCTGGTCAGGTCGGGGCTGCTGGTCCGCGAGCACGGGCGCGGCACGTTCACCGGTCCGCACCGGGTCACCCAGGCGCTGGCCTCCACGACGGGCAACTCGTTCTACGCCCCGCCCGCCGAGGGCACCTGGCTCAGTCACATCCTGGAGTTCGGCTCCGCCCCGGCCGGCGCGCGGCTCGCCGCCAGGCTCCAGGTCTCCCCGGCCGACCCGGTCCTGCGGGTCGTGCGGCTGCGCGTCGTGGACGACGAGCCGATGGCGATCGAGCGCATCCACCTGCCGTACGCCCTGGTCGACGGCATCGTCCCGGCGGACATGGAGTCCGGGTCGTTCTACCGGTTCCTGAGGGAGCGCTTCGGCGTCGACGTCCGCACGGCCGTGCAGACGATAGAGCCCACCGTCACCGACGAGACCGAGTCCGAGCTGCTGCACGTGCCCCAGCACGCCCCGGCCCTGCTCTTCGAGCGCACCGCCCGCGACGTCGGCGGCCGGATCGTCGAGTTCACCCGCTCGATCTACCGCGGCGACCGCTACCGGGTGACCTCGGAGCTGTCCTTCAACGCCGACTCCGGGTGACCTCGGGGCCGTCCCCCGGCGCCGGTCCCGACCGGCCCGGTTCCGTGCTGGAGACGGCGGACCGGCTCGGCTAGCGTTCGGGGATGACGTCCCTCGACGACCTGGTCACCCGGGCCCGATCCCTCGTCCGCGACGGGCACCGCGCGCTGCTGGGCATCACCGGCGGTCCCGGGGCAGGGAAGAGCACCCTCGCCGAACACCTGGTCGCCCTGCTGCGCCCGGCGCCTCCCCAGGGACTGCCGGCCGGGGAGTGGGTGGCGTACGTGCCGATGGACGGCTTCCACCTCGCCGACGCCGAGCTCGACAGGCTGGGACGGCGCGACCGCAAGGGAGCGCCGGACACGTTCGACGCGGCCGGTTACGCGGCCCTGCTGCGCCGCCTGCGCGACGACGAGGACGAGACGGTCTACGCGCCCGCCTTCGAGCGCGACCTGGAACAGCCCGTCGCCGGGAGCATCCCGGTCGCGCGGGCCGCCCGGCTCGTCGTCACCGAGGGGAACTACCTGCTGCTCGACCGGGGCGACTGGTCGCGGGTGCGTCCCCTGCTGCACGAGACCTGGTACTGCGACCTCGCCGACGACGAGCGGGTACGCCGCCTCGTCTCCCGCCACGAACGCTTCGGCAAGGACGCCGACGCGGCCATGACCTGGACGCTCGGGACCGACCAGCGCAACGCCGACCTCGTCGCGGCCACCCGCCCGCGCGCCGACCTCGTCGTTCCCGACGCCGTCCTGCGCGCCGTGGGCGACCGGGAGACCACGACCGGCCGTCCCGGCGGTCCCTGACGGGGTGACCGGCCGGACGGTCCGGCGTTCCGTCAGGGACCGCCGGGTCGGCGCCGGTGGGGCGGTGACCGGCCGTCGTCCCGGTGCCCGCCGCGAGTCGAACGTCACTCGGCCAGAGTCTTGATCATCGGTGTGGTTCGTTGTGACCGGCGCCCGGTGATACCCCCGCCGTACCGTTCGCACATCATGGGGGGACACATGTCCGTTGCCCGTTTTCTCACCGCCGTGACCCTCACCGCCGCCGCGGTGTCGCTCGCCGCGCCGATCGCCTGCGCCGACCCCATGCCGCCACGGCCCGCCTCCGAGGAGGGCTACCCGCCCTCGGGGACGCTGACCGTCAAGACCGGCGACCTCACCGAGACCTGGACGTGGAGGCCGGGGTACGAGGCGTACCAGAGCAGCAAGAGCAACGAACAGCGGATCAGGGAGGACCGCTGACCGTCCCGCCCCGCCCGGAAAGGCGCGGGGCGGGACCCGCGCGACCCGCGGCGCGCGGGATTCCCCGCGGTTCCTCCCGGCGGCGTCACACGCCCCGCCGGATTCGCATGACGTCCCGCGACGGAAACGCCGCGTCCGAAATCCAGACCCGAATTCGGTGTACGGCGGCGGCGTATGAATTCGCGTGATGAATTGACGCGACGAATGTCCGGTGAGGGTCCCTAGAACAGGGTGGGGGCGGTGGCCGTCCGTTCCGGCTCGTCCGGCGCGAAGAGGTGGATCGTGCCGAACGTGCCGTCGTACCCGGGGTCGCGGATCACCTCTCCGCGGCGCAACCGGTCGACGGCCTCGGCGAGCGGTCGCGAATGGGCGGCGATGTCGCCGACCGGCACGTCCTGCAGGACGGCGAGCTCGGGGCCCAGCGCCACGGTGAGGTCGTCGATCTGCCTGGCGACCTTCTTGCTCTTCGGCCCGACCCCGAGGACCTCTCCCACGATCTCCGGAAGCGGCACCAGGTTGCGGAAGCCCGCTACGCCGTCCGGACGGAACCCCTCGGGCCGGTCGGCGAGGTCCTCGACCCGGCTCAGCACCCCGACCGTGAGCTTCCTGCCGCACACCGGACATCTCCCGCCCAGGTCACGCGTCTCGGAGGGATCGAGCCGGACCTCGCAGACGCGGTGCCCGTCGAGGTGGTACTTGCCCTCCTCGGGGAAGAACTCGGTCGTGCCCGCGTACCCCTCCCCGGTCCGGAGCGCCCGCAGCACGGCGAAGTAGTCCAGGTCGGTCTCGAAGACCGTGGTCTCGCGGCCGAGCATGGGCGGCGAGTGCGCGTCGGAGTGGCTGACCAGGCGGTAGCGGTCCAGGGCGGAGACGCGCCAGTTCATGGCCGGGTCGCTGGACAGGCCGGTCTCCAGGGCGAAGATCTCCTCCGACAGGTCGCCGTAGCACTCCTCGACCGTGTCGAACCCCGCCTTGGACCCGAACACGCCGAACCACGGCGTCCAGACGTGGGCGGGCACCAGGTAGGCGCCGTCACCGCTGCCCAGGGTGAGCTCCAGCAGGTCGCGGGAGTCCATGGAGAGAACGGGACGGCCGTCCGCGGCCAGGTCGCCGACCTTCTCGAGCGCGCGGTTGAACGCCGCGGCCTCGTCGAACCCCGGCATGTAGATCAGGTGGTGGATCTTCCGGGTGCGCTCGTCCCGCCGGTAGATCGTGGAGACCTCGCTGGAGAGCATGAACCGCACCTGGCCGGGGACCACGCCGGCCGGCAGCGCGCCGCCGACGTCGGCGGCGGGGCCCGTGGCGAGGTCGTCGCGGAGCCGGAAGAGCCCCGGCTCGGCGGGGACGAGGCTCTCGCGCAGCAGCTCGAACCACACCGGGTGCGTGAAGTCGCCGGTGCCCATCAGCGCGATGCCCTTGCGCTGCGCCCACCAGGTCAGATGCTCCAGATCGCTGTCCTTGCTGCAGGCCCGGGCGTACCTGGAGTGGATGTGCAGGTCGGCATGGAAACGCATCATGACACTTTGCCACAGTGCGGGCGCCCGCCGGGATCGGCCGACGCGCCGGGACGACGGCGGGGACGCGACCGGAAAGAGGGGCGGCCGGAAAGAGGGGCGGCCGGAAAGGCGAGTCCGGGAAAGAGGTGCCGGAAAACCGGGTCGCCTTACAGGTGCCGAAAAATCGTGATCTCTAATAAAGATCCATGAGACGACCGATATTCTCTATCATTCCTTGGGGACGAGAAGGAGGGATATGACGAATCACGACGCCGTCTCGGAGGGCATCGATCCGAGCACCCCGAGTGTCGCCCGGATGTACGACTACTACCTCGGGGGCAAGGACAACTTCGCCTCCGACCGGGAGGCCGCGGAACAGTTCATACAGGTACTTCCCGGTATTCGGCAGATGGTCCGGGAGAACCGGGCATTCCTCTCGCGGAGTGTCGAATTCGTCGCGCGCCAGGGCGTCGACCAGTTCCTCGACATCGGATCGGGGCTGCCGACACGGGAGAACGTGCACGAGGTCGCCCACCGCGTCACGCCGGAGGCCCGGGTCGTCTACGTCGACATCGACCCCATCGTCCTGTCGCACGGCCGCGCGCTCCTGGAGGACAACCCCCACACCTCGGTCGTCCAGGCCGACATGCGGGAGCCCGAGCTGCTCCTGACACACCCGGAGATCGACGGCGTCGTCGACTTCACGCGGCCGGTCGCCGTGCTGCTGACGGCGATGCTGCACTTCGTCCCCGACGAGGCCGTGGTCACCCGCATCCTGACCGCGATCCGCGAGCGGCTCGTCCCGGGAAGCCACGTGATCGTCTCGCACGCCTTCGAGGGCGACGTCAGCGCCGAGGTGCACGAGGCCGGCCAGCGGCCCTACCGCCTGACCAACGCCGGAGGGCTCACCTCACGCGGCCCGGAACGGCTCGCGGAGCTGATGGAGGGCCTGGAGATCCTGGAGCCGGGGGTCGTTCCGGTGCACGCGTGGCGGCCCGCCTCCCCGGAGGACGGGGAGGACGTCGTCATCGACCTCACCGCACCCGGCATCCTCGGTCTCGTCGGGCGTCGCTGACCTCCCGTACGGCCCGGCCCGGTGGCCGTCCGGGCACGCGCGTCCCGACGTCCGGGCGTGCGCGTCCCGGTGCCCGAGGAGCAGGGAGCGGCGGAGCGGCAAGGGGGCGGGGCAAGTTTTACGGTGCCCTGGCGCTCCCGGTGCGGCGCTTGCCCCGGCGGGGGTAGGAGGAGGACGTCGCGTCGGTGTGATCCGCGACCGGCCGCCCTCTTCCGGCCGCCACGGCCGGGACCTCGCCGCGTCCCGTGCCGGCCGTGGCGGCAGGCCGGTGGCCGGGTGGCGGGACGGCGCGTGCCAGGTCCGGTCCCCGGTCGTGGCCGGTTCCCAGCGAAAGGCGCAGCCCGCCCATGAGAGTCCTCGTCACCGGCGGCGCCGGGTTCATCGGCTCACACTTCGTCCGCACCCTCCGGCAGGCCCGGGTCACCGTGCTCGACCGGCTCACCTACGCCGGCGACCGGGCCAACCTGGACGGCGTCCCACACGACTTCGTGCACGGTGACATCTGCGACGCCGAGCTGCTCGGCCGGGTGGTGCCCGGCCACGACGTCGTGGTCAACTTCGCGGCCGAGTCGCACGTCGACCGGTCGATCGAGGGAGCGTCGGAGTTCGTCCGCACCAACGTGCTGGGCACCCAGACGCTGATGCAGGCCTGCCTGGAGGCGGGCACGCCGAGGATCGTGCAGGTGTCCACCGACGAGGTGTACGGATCCATCGAGACCGGCTCCTGGGACGAGGAGGCCCCGCTCCGCCCGCGCTCGCCGTACGCGGCGGCCAAGGCGGGCGGTGACCTGATCGCCCGCGCCTACGCGGTCACGCACGGGCTGCCGGTGTCGATCACCCGGTGCGGCAACAACTACGGGCCGTACCAGTTTCCCGAGAAGCTCATCCCGCTCTTCGTCACCAACCTGCTCCAGGGGCGGAGGGTCCCGCTCTACGGCGACGGCGGCAACGTCCGCGACTGGATCCACGCCGACGACCACTGCCGCGGCATCCGCCTGGTCGCCGAGCGCGGCGAGCCCGGCGAGGTCTACCACATCGCGGGCACCGCCGAGCTGACCAACCTGGAGCTCACCCGCATGCTGCTGGACGCGCTGGGCGCCGGCTGGGACATGGTCGAGCGGGTCGCCGACCGCAAGGGACACGACCGCCGCTACTCGCTCGACGACTCCCGGCTGCGCGCCCTCGGCTACCGGCCGAGGATCGCCTTCGAGGACGGCCTGGCCGAGACCGTCCGCTGGTACGTCGACAACCCCTCCTGGTGGAAGAGCAGGCGGCGGGCCGGGTGATCACGGGGGGTCGAGCAGGCTCGCGTCGTGGACGAGCAGCGCGATCTGGACCCGGTTGTTGAGGTCGAGCTTGGTCAGGACGCTGGACACGTGCGTCTTCACCGTGGCCAGCGTGAGGTGCAGCAGGACGCCGATCTCCGCGTTGGACATGCCCCGGCCGACCGCGAGCGCCACCTCGCGCTCCCGGTCCGCCAGGCGGGACAGCCGCTCCCTGGCCCGCGCGCGGCGCTCGTCGCCGTCGGCCCCGGCGACCCGGGCGATGAGGCGCCGTGTCACCGCGGGGGAGAGCACCGGGTTGCCCAGGGCCACCTGGCGCACCGCGGCCACGATCTCGGCGGGCGGGGTGTCCTTGAGCAGGTAGCCGGCCGCGCCGGCGCGCAGCGCGCGCACGACGTGGTCGTCGGCGTCGAAGGTGGTCATCACGATGACCTCCGGGCCGCCGGGACGGGACCGGAGCGCCTTGGTCGCGGCCAGCCCGTCCATCACGGGCATCCGGATGTCCATCAGGACGACGTCGGGGCCGTGCAGGTCCGCGAGGGCGATCGCCTCCCTGCCGTCGCCCGCCTGCGCGACGATCCGCAGGTCGGGGGCGCCGTTCAGCATCATCGCCAGCCCCGCCCTGACCAGCGGGTCGTCGTCGGCGATGAGCAGGGTGACCTGCGGCGGCGGTGGGGAGGTCATGCCGGCCAGGGTAACCAGGCCGACAGGCTCCAGCCACCCTCGGCGGTGGGGCCGTGCTCCAGCCGCCCCCCGAGCAGGTCGACGCGCTCGGCCAGTCCGGCCAGTCCCCGCCCGGCGCCCCCTTCGGACGGGGCCGCCGGTGCCGGGGCGGCGCTGTCCCGGGCGGGGCGACGGTGCGTCTCCGAGGGCGCCCGGGTGGGGCGAGGGGTCTCCGGGATCGCCGGTGCCGGGGCGGCGGGTGCCGGGGCGGCGCGGTCGTGCGCCCGCGAGGTCCCCGGCACGGGGGCGGGGCGGTCGCGCACCTCGACGGTGAGCCACTCGCCGGGCGTCCCGGCCGTGCGCACCGACACCTCGGCTCCCCGGGCGTGCTTGCGGACGTTGGTCAGGGCCTCCTGGACGATCCGGTACGCCGTCCCGCCCGCCCGGGAGGGGACGCTCTCGCGGACCTCCTGGCTCAGCTCCACCCGCATCCCGGCCCGCCGGGACTCGGCGACGAGCTCCTCGATGTCGGACAGGGACGGTTGCAGCAGCTCACCGGCGGGGGCACGCAGGACACCGATGACCTCCCGCAGGTCCTGAAGCGCCTGGTGGGCGCTCTGCCTGATCACCCCGGCGGCGCGGGCGATGTCCTCGGCGGGGGCGTCCGGGTGGAACTCCAGGGCGCCGGCGTGCACGCTCAGCAGGGAGAGCCGGTGCCCGAGGACGTCGTGGATCTCCCTGGCGATCGTCTCGCGGGCGAGCTGCTGCGCCTCGGCCTCGGCCCTGGCGGCGCTCTCCCGCAGGGAGACCAGCAACCGGCGCCGGTGCTGCACGAACAGGCCCCAGCCCGTGGCGGCGCTCTGGGCCACGAAACCCACCATGAACAGCACCTCGCCCGGCATGCCGGGCATGATCCGGACCGTGACGAAGATCAGGCTGGAGACCATGCTCACCGCGAAGACGAGCGCCGTGGTCCGTACGGTCCGGTGCACCGCCACCGTGAACAGGGCCACCAGCATCGCGCCCGCGACCAGCTCGAAGAAGGCCGACAGGACGACGAGGACGACGACCAGGCCGACCGGCCACCGCCGGCGCGCCCACAGCGCGACGCAGCCCAGCACGCCGACGAGCTGGTCGAGCCGGAAGGCCCAGAGCGGTATGTCCAGCGGGGGCGCGGCCAGGCGGTCGGAGAGCGTCAGCACCCCGAAGGCCGCCGCGGCCAGGAACAGGCCGATGTCCACGATCCAGTCGCGAACGCTGCGCCGGGGGGCGGGCGGCACGGTCGGTCCCTCCCGCTCAGGTCTCTTCGAGACGGCGCAGCAGTGACCGCTTGGCCGAGGCGAACTCCTCGTCGGTGAGCACCCCCGAGCGGTACAGCTCGCCGAGCTCGCCCAGGCGGCGCATCACCGCGTCGTGCTCGTCGAGGCCGGTCGTGCCCCGCGCCGGGACCCGGTGGCCCTCCGGCGCGTCCGGGAGACGCCGGTCGTCGGGGGAACGCCGGTCGTCCGGTGCCGCCGCGAGCGCGGACCGTCCCTCGACGTGGCGCGGCAGCCTGGCCAGCACCGCGGCGGCGACCAGGGCGGTCACCCCGCCGTACCGCTGCAGGCCCCAGGACAGGCAGTGGACGTCGTCCTCCGGGGACCTGGCCGCGCCGGCCTGCCTGAGCCGGAACCGCAGGTGCCCGTACCCCGCACCGCTCTGCGGAGCCCACTCCACACCCTCCAGGTCCCCCAGCAGGAACGTCTGCGAACCCGCCGACTGCTTGCCCGACGTGGCGAACAGGGTCCAGTCCAGGCGGATCCGCTCGCCGTCGAAGCTCACCGTGCCGTCGCCCGCCGAGGCGGACACGGGCACGGCGGGGCCGGGGAGCAGGAACCTCTCGCACGGACCGCCCGGCACCCCTTCCAGCGCCAGTGCCGAACGCACCTCGTCGACGAGGTACTCGGCGGCCCAGACCCGGTCCTTGGGAACGGCCAGCCGGTAGGGGTCGATGGCGCCGGAGAACCGCCCGGCGACCACGTCGCTCAGCGGGTCGGCCCCCGGCCGCAGCCGGAGCTGGAGGTCGCCGCCCTTGCGCGAGGGCTCGAACGAGACACCGGCCACCGCGGCCAGGGGGATCGTCAGCTCGCCGAGGGTCCTGCGCAGCTCGTGCGCGTCGCTCCCGCCCGGCACGATCCGGAGGGTCTCACCGTCGAAGGTCCACGAACCGTTCGGGACGAAGATTTCGGCCATGCCGTCACCCTAGGACATCGTGAAACATGGTGGCCGTTCCGGGGAGACCGCCGCGTGCGCTCCCGTCGCGGTACCGGCCTCTTTCACGCTCTTCGGTCGCGATTTCCGGCTCTTTCCATCGGGGGCAGCGGTACGCCGTTCTTTTCCGGCCTTCCGGAAAGGCCCGTGCCGATGCTTGTCGTCCGTTGCCGGAACCGGCGGTGCCGGGACGGGGCCACCGCGCACGAAGGGCGTTCCCCTCAGGATGACGGGGCCCTTTCCGCGGCGATCACCATAATGACACCGAGGGCGGCCAGGATCAGATTCGCGTAGATCTCGCGACCCTCGAGGAAGGCGACGTTGGCGACGACGACGCGGTTGAAGAAGTTGAGCACCACGCCGAGGAAGGGCTGGCCGACGAGATGGTCGATCGTCCCGCTGGCCCCCTGGAGGGCGAGGACGAGGCCGATGAACTGGATGGATTTCCGCACGCTCCCAGGTTAAGGACATTCGCCGTCGGGGGAATCGGCCATGGGGATTTCCCGTCCCGACCGAGGTCGCCGTCGGGAGTGGATTCTCCGACCGAAGTATGAATCGCTCCGACTTCGGTCACCGGGGCCTTCGGCGGGTTACCGTATAGCGGCGACGGAGTGCCCCGGCGGGAAATTCCGTGGCACGTTCCACGCGGTGCGACCATACGACACGGATCAGGAGCGGCCGGAATGAAACCGATGGAGATCGAGGGCGCGTGGATCGACACCCCGAGGATTCACGTCGACGATCGCGGTGGTCTTCATGAATGGTTTCGGGAGGGGGAGTTCCACGCCGCCACCGGCCGGGGGTTACGGCTCTCCCAGGCGAACTTCTCCGTCTCGCGGCGGGGCACCCTGCGCGGCATCCACTTCGCCGACGTCCCGCCGGGTCAGGGAAAGTACGTCAAGTGCGTGCGGGGGGCGGTGCTGGACGTGGTCGTCGACATCCGTGTCGGCTCGCCGGGGTTCGGCCGCTGGGAACTGGTGCGGCTCGACGACGAGGAGCATCGCGGGGTGTTCGTGTCCGAGGGGCTGGGGCACGGCCTGCTGGCGCTGACGGACGACGCGACCGTGATCTACCTCTGCTCGGAGGGCTACAACCCGACCAGGGAGCACGGCGTGCACCCGCTCGACCCCGCGCTCGGCATCGCCTGGCCCGACGGCGTCGAGCCGTTCCTGTCCCCCAAGGACACCGCCGCGCCCACCCTCGCCGAGGCGCGCGACCGCGGCCTGCTCCCCTCGTACGAGGAGTGCGTGACCTTCTACGCGTCGGGGCCGGGGATCGGCTGAGCCGGTTCGAGCCCCGGGTCGCGCCGGGCCGGTCCGGGGCGCGGGTCCCGCCGGGCCGGGGGAAGGTCCGGGGTCCGCCGGGCCGGGCGGAGGGCCGAGCCGCGCTGGGCCGCGTGGAGCGCGTCCCGCCAGGGGCGGAGCGGTTCAAGGCCCAGTTCCGGCGACCGGGTGTCGTCCAGGACGCTGAAGGCCGGCCGGGGGGCCGGGGCGGCGAAGGCCGCCGAGGTCGTCGGGCGCACCCGGTCCGGGTCGGCGCCGGCCAGCCGGAAGATCTCCCGGGCGAACGCGAACCAGGTGGTCTCGCCGGAGTTGGTGGCGTGGAACCTTCCGGCCGCCGAGCCGGTCTCGCCGATCGCGACCAGCCGCCCGGCGAGGTCCGCCGCCCAGGTCGGCTGCCCGCGCTGGTCGTCGACCACGTCGAGGGTCTCCCGCTCGTCCATCAGGCGGAGCATGGTGCGCACGAAGTTCGGCCCGTGGGCGCCGTACAACCAGGCCGTCCGGACGACGGCCGCGGAGGGCAGCAGGTCGAGCACCGCCTCCTCCCCGGCCAGCTTGGTCCGTCCGTAGGCGGTCCGCGGGCCCGCCGGATCGTCCTCGCGGTAGGGGGCGACGGCGTCGCCGGGGAAGACGTAGTCGGTGGAGACGTGGACGAGCCGGGCGCCGTACCGGGCGCAGGCCTCGGCGAGCAGGCGCGGGCCGTCGGCGTTGACCCGGTACGCCTCCGGCTCGTGGCTCTCGGCCGCGTCCACGGCCGTCCAGGCGGCGCAGTTGACCACGACCCCCGGGGTCGTCTCCCGGAAGGCGGCGTCGATACGGGCCGGGTCGCGGATGTCGAGGTCGGGACGGCCCGCCGCGGCCACGTCGTGTCCCCGTTCGCGCGCCCGCGCGACCACCTCGTGCCCCAGCATGCCGTTCGCCCCGGTGACGAGCCAGACCATGACGTCCTCTCCGAACGACGGTGCGCCGACCTTCGCAGGCAGCGTATCCCGGACGGCCCCGCGGGTGAGAGGGGTGCGGCGGCTCGCCGGCCGGATCCCACGCGGTCCGCGCGCTCCACCGGAAAATAAGACCTCCTTGACGATTTTATTTGTCGGTGGTTAGTCTGTGGTCATGCAGGAGATCGCCGTGATCGAGGACCCGGCCGCCGCCGAGGTATCGCTGGACCCCATCAGGGCCCGGCTGCTGGCCGAGCTGAGCGAGCCCGGCTCGGCGACCATGCTGGCCGCCAAGGTCGGCCTGCCTCGGCAGAAGGTCAACTACCACCTGAAGACGCTCGAGGCGCACGGGCTCGTCGAGATGATCGAGGAGCGGCGCAAGGGCAACGTCAACGAGCGCATCATGCGCGCGACCGCGGCCTCCTACGTGATCTCCCCCACCGCCCTGGCGTCGGTCGAGCCCGACCCGGCCCGCTCTCCCGACCAGTTGTCGGCGAGCTGGCTGCTGGCCGTCGCGGCCCGGCTGGTCCGCGACGTCGGGACGCTCATCACCGGCGCGGCCAGGGTGCGCAGGCGCGTCGCGACCTTCGCGATCGACGGCGAGGTGCGCTTCGCCTCGGCCGCCGACCGGGCCGCGTTCGCCGCCGAGCTCGCCGAGGCCGTCACGTCCCTGGTGTCGAAGTACCACGACGAGTCCGCCGAACGAGGCCGTGACCACCGGATCGTCGTCGCCCTCCATCCGAGCACGAAGGAATCCCGTTGACATTCTCCCCTCCCCGAGGGAAGGGGAAAGATCAGTTAATTGCTGGGTGGAGCGGGTCGTGCGGGTCCAGGCACGCCCAGGCGCCAGAGCGCCTTCCCGCTTCCGTTTCCTCCCCGGCCTGAAGGCCGGAATATCCACGAGAGGCACTCGATGACACACCCGTTCGAGCTGAACCAGGCGATCGAGCTCGCCGCCACTCCCGAGCAGGTCTGGGACGCGATCGCGACGGGACCGGGCGTCGACTCCTGGTTCATGGGGCGGACCGAGCTCGGCACGTCCGTCGGCGATCCCGCGACCCTCACGGTCATGGGGTACGCCGACCGGTCCACGATCACCGCCTACGAGCCGGGCGCCCGCCTCGGCATGCGCGGCGAGGAGACCTCCGACGGCCGGTTCATGGCGACGGAGTACCTCGTCGAGGGGCGCGCCGGCGGCACGACCGTGCTGCGGATCGTGCAGAGCGGCATGCTCGGGGACGACTGGGAGACCGAGTTCGAGGCGATGAAGGCCGGATGGCCCCTCTACCTGGAGACCCTCAGGCAGTACCTCGCGCACTTCACCGGCCGGACCCCCTCGGTCACGACGGTCCTGCGGCCGGAAGCGGGCGGCGCGGACGCCGTCTGGAAGATCGTGACGGGGGCGCTGGGCGTCACGCCGGACGTCGCCGCGGGCGACGAGGTCCGGCTTCCCGACGGTTCCGCCGGGGTCGTCTACCACGCGATCCTGCCCGTCGGGCTGGGGGTGCGGGCGGGCGAGGGCCTGTACCGGTTCATCCACTCCGGCGCCGAACGCGGCGACGCGCTCGTGCTCGGGCACCAGAACTTCGCGGGGCGCGACGAGCAGGCCGCGTGGGACGCCTGGGCGATCGAGCACTTCGGCCGGCCGGCGACCGGCTGACCTGCCTGCCCACCGGGCCGACCGACTGGCCGGCTGACCTGCTGACCTGCTGACCTGCTGACCAACTGACCGGCTGACCGGTTGACCGGCGAACGACGACCGGCCGACCGGCCGACCGAGGCGAGGCGCTCCCCACGGGGAGCGGCGCCCTCGTCCCCTTCCTCACACCGGTTCAGCGGTGCCGGAACCTCCGGCACCGCACCTTCACAGGAGACATCCCATGCGTATCGTGATCGTTGAGTTCATCAGCCTGGACGGCGTCGTGCAGGCACCGGGCGGCCCGGAGGAGGACGTCGAGGGCGGCTTCGCCAACGGCGGCTGGTCGCACCCGTTCTTCGACGAGAAGACGGTGGGCGGCGCCTTCGACGACGCGCTGGCCAAGGCCGGGGCGCTGCTGTTCGGCCGCCGCACCTGGCAGACCATGGCCGGGGCGTGGCCCGAGCGGGCCGGCGACCCGTTCGCCGACCGGATGAACGCCCTTCCCAAGTACGTCGTGTCCGGCACGCTGGGCGACGACGACCTGACCTGGGAGAACACCACGCTCATCCCCGGCGCCGAGGCCGCCGCCCGCATCCGGGAGCTGCGCGGGAGGGACGGCGGCGACCTGGTGGTCATGGGGAGCCCCACGCTCGTGCGCTTCCTGCTGAGCGAGGGCCTGGTCGACGAGCTCCGGCTCATGGTCATGCCGGTGCTGCTCGGCGGCGGAAAGACGATCTTCCCCGACGACGGCGGGCTGCGCACCATGGAGCTGGCCTCCACGGTCGTCAGCGACACGGGCGTGCACGTGTGCACCTACCGGCCGGTCTCCGGAGCCTGAGACCGGCCGGGCGTCCCGCCGCCGGAGCCCGGGAGCGGACGCGTCCCGCCGCCGGGATCCGGCAGGGGACCGGCGTCCCGCCGCCGGAGGACCCGTCCCCGTCCCGAACGAGAGCCCGGTCGCTGCGGCGACCGGGCTCTCGCCGGAGAGGTCAGCGGATGGTGAGGGGGCGGTGGGCGGTGAAACCGCTCCCGGCCGAAAGCCCCTCGCTCATCCGCCGGTGGTCGGTGCCGTACCCGCGACGCTGCTGGTACGCCCAGTAGGAGGTGCGTCCGGCATCGGCCCACCGATCGAAGACGATCACCTGGCGTGCGGTGGCCGGGCCCGTGGCCCTGATGATCAGATCACCGGAGCGCAGCTCGGAGACCGGGATCGGCCTGCTGTGGCGGGCCGAGGACAGTCCTCGGGAATCCGGTCCCGGCGCGCCGAGCCGCAACGCCATGGAGGCGTAGCCGGAGCCGTCGGTCCGGTAGCCGCCGTGCCGGGCGGTCTGGCTGTAGGGCACCCGCCGCGCCGTACCCGGATTCCAGGTCCTGGCACGGGCGACGACCTCCGACCGCGTCACGCCGGAGACGGGCCAGAGCGCCGAGACGATCATCTGCCCGTCCGCCGCCTGCGGCTGGTAGCGCTCCGGGTACTTCGACACCTGGACACGCTGGCAGACATCGCCCACCACCGCGGACCGCCACGAGCCGTCGGGGTATGTGCGGAGCATCTTGTCCAGGAACGCGCCGGTCGACCAGGCCACGTCCAGCCGCTGGGCGGCACTGCCCCAGGTGGCCCGTTGCTGGAACACGCCCAGGCTGTCATGGTCCACCTCCCGGTTGATGTTCCGCACACCCGTCTCGACGACGGCCGTGGTGACCGCGACGACGGCGGCCTCCCGCGCGAGCCCGCGGGCGCGGACCGCCCCGACCACCGCGCGGGCACAGGAGACGCGGTAACCGTCCATGTAGCCCCGCATCTTCATGGTCAGCCGGGTGTTGAGCTCGGCGGCCAGTGCCGTGTCCTCCGCCGTCACCCCGCCGGGGTCGCACGGGGAGGTCGGCAGGGGGGCGGCGAGGGCCGCCGCCTCCGCGGGCGCGCCGAGCGCGACCGGCAGCGGGGCGGCGGAGACGGCCGTCCGGGCGGGTGAGCCGGGGACGGCCGCGCGGGCCGGTGAGCCGGGGACGGTCACCACCGTGGCCGCCACGGCCACCGCGAGCAGGAACGCCCCCGCGATCCCGGCCGGTGCCGATGGAGCGGCGTGGGGTCGTGACCGGAGCACTAGCGAACCCTCAGCGAACGGTAGGCCTTGAACTGGGTGCCGGCGGTCAGGCCGTGCTTGACCACGCGGTGGTCGGTGCCGTATCCGGCGCGCTGCTGGTAGGCCCAGTAGGAGGTCTTCTTGGCGTCGGCCCACTTGTCGAAGATGACCACCGAGCGGGCGGTCGTGCCGCCCACCGGGTCGATGACCAGGTCACCCTGGAGCAGTTCGGTCATCTTGATGGGACGGGTGTAGGTGCTCTTGGCCAGGGCGACCGTGTTCGGGCCGGGCTTGGCCAGGCCGAGCGTCATGGAGACGTAGCCGGACCCGTCCGCGCGGTAGCCGCCCTGCAACCTGGTCTGGCTGTAGGGCACGCGCTGCGCGGTGGCGGGCTTCCAGCTCTTGGCGCGGGTGATCACCTGGGCGCGGGTGACCGTGGTGGGCGGCTTCGGCGCGTCCTCGCGGATCTTGTTCGCCCGGTAGGCCTTGTACTGGCTTCCCGACGCCAGGCCGTAGGTGCGCGTCCGGTAGTCCGTGCCGTAGCCGCCGCGCTGCTCGTAGGCCCAGTAGGAGGTCTTCTTGGCGTTGGCCCACTTGTCGAAGATGACCACGTGGCGGGTGGTGTTGCTGCCGATGGCGTCGATGACCAGGTCACCCCTGCGCAGTTGGGACATGGTGATGCGCTTGGAGTACGTGCTCTTGGCGAGCCCGACGGTGATCGGGCCGGGCTTGCCGAGCCCGAGCGCCATGGAGACGTAGCCCGAGCAGTCGGTGCGGTAGCCGCCGCGTGTCTTGCTCTGGCTGTAGGGCACGCGCTTGGAGGTGCCGGGGTTCCAGGTCCTGGCCCGGGCGATCATCTGCGAGCGGGTGATGGTGGCGGCGGCGAACGTGGTCGCCTCCTCCGCCTCCGACCCCGTGTCCGGCTCCCCGTACTCGTCCGCCGGGGTGCCGGGCGGGGGCGCCTCGGTCTCACCGTCCGGGTCCGGTGCGGTCGTGCTCGTGGGGGACGGGGACGGGGTCGGCGCGGGGGTGGGGGTGGCGGCCGGGGGAGCGGTCGCCGTCACGGCCGGTCCGGTGAGGGTGAGGGACGCCGCCCGCGTGGAGGACCCCTGCGTGGAGGGTGCCTGCGCGGACGCCGCCTGCGCGGAGGCCGCCGTCACCAGGCCGCCCCCGCAGGCGACCACGGTGGCGAGCGCCAGATGTCCCGCTGTGATCCAGGAGCTTCGGTTCGAGGACATGTGCTCTCCTTGTTCCTGCCATTGATCGTTCGGTCGGACGAGGACACACGTTGGCAGGAAATTCCTGAAACACATCGTGAAATTGATGAAGTCGGGACAATAGCTACGAATGGGACCGACGTGACCTGCAATGACTCAGACAACTGAGACAAGGTTGGGACGAATCACCGTGGTGAATGGGATCGGGAACACGAGCCGGAACCGGCGACAGCGACCACTGTCCGATGATCTGCCCGAGCCGACACGTGTCCTCCTCCAGGAGCTGAGAGCCCTGAGGGAGCGGGCGGGGCTGGACCTGCGAGCGCTGGAACAGGCGACACACGCGAGCCGGTCGTCCTGGGGACGATGGCTCTCGGGGGAGACGTGGATCCCCCTGGACTCCGTGGAGGGCCTCGCCCGGCTCTGCGGGGAGGAGGAGGGAAGGTTCCGGAGGCTGTGGGAGGCGGCCGAACGGGACCGGCGGGCGGCGGACGTTCCGGGGACGCCGGGCGTTCCGGGGACGCCGGGCGTTCCGGGGACGCCGGGCGTTCCGGGGGCGTCGGCGGATGTTCCGGGGACGGAGGACCGGACGCGTGAGACCGCCGGGAAGGGGACCGGCGCGCCCGTACCGGGACCCGAGGCGACCGGGTCCCTGAATGGCGAGCCCGTACCGGGACCGGGAGTGACCGTGCCGGACCTCGATCTGACCATGGTCGAGCGCGGTCCCGCCGCACCGGTACCCGGCGTGACGACGTCCGGGTACGGCACGGCCGGACCGGGCCCCGGGACGGGCATGCCGCCTCCTGGGACAGGCGTGCCGCCGTTCGGGACAGGCGTGCCGCCTCATGGGACGGACATGCCGGCCTTCGGGACGGACATGCCGGCCTTCGGAGCGGGCGTACCGGCCTTCGGGACGGGGGCCCCTGATCTCGACGCGACCGAGCCGGGACGGGGCATGACCGCGGCGCGGCCGCCCGCGAGCCGCCCGCGACGGCGCTTCCTGATCGGAACGGCGGTGGGCCTCTTCCTGGGCATGGCCGCGGGTGTCCTGATCGGAGGGTCGGTCCTGATGAAGGGGGACGACAGGGAGGCCGAGCCGACGGGCGGGGCCGTCGACCGGACCAGGACGGCCACCGGCGCCAAGGCCAGGGCGATCGACCGCGACACGGTGATCGAGCGGGCCCGGAGCTGGAACCCGGGCACCGCGCGGCGCGTTCCCTACAGCCAGACCAGGAATCACGACGGGTACCGGACCGACGGCTCCGGCTACGCCTCCATGGCGCTCGGGCTCCGAAAACCCGGCCCGAACACGATCAACCTGGCCTCACCGGCCCTGAGCCGCCGTATAGGGATGTCCGAGCTGGCGCGGGGGGACCTGGTCATCGATCCGGTGGGCGGCAACACCGCCCGCGCGGTGGTCATCTTCGACAGGTGGGCCGACTCCGGGCGCACCTCGTACTGGGCGTACCAGCAGCGCGCCCAGTACGGCACCGATCACCGCGTCGTCCGGCACGGTCTTCAGCCGGGCGACGACTTCCGGGCCTACCGGCCGGTCAACATCCGCGACGTCGCCTCCGGCCAGGACACCGCCGCGCCGGACTGACCGGCCGGACTGACCGGCCGGGCCGACCGGCCGGGCCGACCGGACGAACCGACCGGCCGGGCGGAACGGGGCCGCGCCGGGGCGACGACCGGCCGGGTGGAGCGGGGGCCGTACCGGGGTGGCCCGGCCCGGCCCCCGGAAGGCGGTCAGAACAGGCAGCCGACGTGCGCGAGGGCCTGCTTCAGCAGGACGCCCTGGCCGCCGGTCATCTCCTGCTGCACCATCGGCGACGAGGCCTCCCGCGGCGTGAACCAGACGAGGTCGAGGGCGTCCTGCCGGGGACGGCAGTCACCGGTGACCGGGACGACGTAGGCCATGGACACGGCGTGCTGCCTGGGGTCGTGGTAGGGGGTGACGCCGGGGGAGGGGAAGTACTCGGCGATGGTGAACGGCTGAGGGGAGGCGGGAACCTGCGGCAGCGCCGTCGGGCCGAGGTCCTTCTCCAGGTGGCGCATGAGCGCGTCCCGGACGCGTTCGTGCAGGAGCACGCGCCCGGAGACCAGGGCGCGGCTGACCGCGCCGTCCGCCCCGATGCGCAGGAGCAGGCCGACGTGCGTGACCACTCCCGCCTCGTCGAGCCGTACCGGCACGGCGTCGACGTAGAGGATCGGCATCCGCTCGCGGGCCGACGCCAGCTCGTCGGGGGAGAGCCAGCCGGACGCGGTTTCGGTCATTTCGGTCATTGGCCGATCGTACGTCGGGACCCGGTCCGGGAGTGCGATCCTCGCGGTGGTGTTCCGCGACGAGCGGGGGTTTCTCGCCACCGGTCGGTCGGAGGGGCGCGACGTCCCGGCGGCCCGGCGTCCCGGCGGCCCGGCGGCCCGGCCGTTCCGACCGGCGCGACCGGCGTGCCCCGCGCGGTCGGCGCGGTCGGCGTTCCCGACCTCGTCGAGGTGCCTCCCCTCACGGCAGGGGTATTTCATGTAAAGCCAGTAGGAAATGTTGACTTCTGTTCCACCGGACCGTAGGTTCGGAGCATGAGCAATGGGCTTCACCTGACCCGGCGCCCGCACGTGGACTTCTGTCACGTCGCCAGCGCGCAGTGTCGTTGATCACGGATCACTGACGATCGCCCTGCCGGTGAGGGGCGCGGCGTCCCGCCGCCTTCCCGGCCCCTCACCCCTTCGCGTGGCCGACGGTGCCCACGCCTCCCCCATGTCCCGTCCCATCGGCATGTCCCGCCCGCGCCACGGCGCCGCGCGAGCATGCCCTTCCTCTCCGAGGACGACTTCCGTGATCAGAACCAGACACGCCCTCCCGTCCGCACTGCTGGCCCTCTCCCTGACCGCCTGCGGCTCCGCCTCGGGATCGTCCCGTACGGGCGCCGAGGTCACCGAGCTGCGCTACCAGGGCAGCGTCGGCGCCGTCACCTTCCCCGAACTCGCCCAGGCGCTCGGCTACCTCGGTGACGTCAAGCTCAAGTGGGTCGGCAACACCATCTCCGGCCCGCAGGACATCCAGTCGGCCGCCACCGGCCAGACCGACTTCGGCGGCGCGTTCAACGGCGCGATCGTCAAGCTCAAGGCGGCCGGCGCCCCCATCAAGGCCGTGGTCGGCTACTACGGCAGCGACAAGGACAGCTACATCGGCTACTTCGTCGCCGACGGATCACCGATCAAGGGCCCGCGGGACCTGATCGGCAAGAAGATCGGCGTCAACACCCTCGGCGCCCACCTGGAGGCCGTGCTCAAGGAGTACCTCAAGCGCGGCGGCCTGACCCCCCAGGAGATCGACAAGGTCGAACTGGTGGTCGTGCCGCCGGTCAACACCGAACAGGCGCTGCGCCAGGGCCAGATCGACGTGGCCGCGCTCTCCGGCATCCTGCGCGACAAGGCCCTGGAGCGCGGCGGCATCAAACCCCTGTTCAAGGACATCGACCTGTTCGGCTCCTTCACGGCCGGCAGCGTCGTGCTCACCCAGAGGTTCATCGAGCAGAACCCGAAGACCACCGGCACGTTCGTGAACGCCTTCGCCAAGGCCGTCGAGTGGACGCGTACCCACCCCCGCGAGGAGGTGATCGCCAAGTACAAGGAGATCATCGCCGGGCGCGGGCGCAACGAGGACGCCACGGCCGTCGAGTTCTGGAAGAGCAGCGGGGTGCACAACAGGGGCGGCGCGATCGCCGACAAGGAGTTCACGACCTGGATCGACTGGCTGGAACGCGAGGGCGAGATCAAGCCCGGCCAGGTGAAGGTGTCCGACCTCTACACCAACGAGTTCAACCCCCTCGCCGCGGGGAGCGCGTCATGAGCCCGCGCACCGCCGGCAACGGGGCCGCCGAACGCCGCGCCACCGGGAACGGGGCCGCCGCCCGGCCCGTGAAGATCGGGATCCGGGGAGTGGACAAGGTCTTCCGGATCAGGGGTTCCGACCGCCCGTTCACCGCGGTCGAGGGAGTCGACCTGGACGTGCGCGAGGGCGAGTTCCTCACCCTGGTCGGCCCGAGCGGCTGCGGCAAGTCCACCCTGCTGGACCTCGTCGCCGGCCTCACCGCACCGACCGGCGGCGAGATCCTCATCGACGGACGGGTCGTCCACGGCCCCGGCCTGGACCGCGGCGTCGTCTTCCAGCAGTACGCGCTGTTCCCCTGGCGCACCGCCCTGGCCAACATCGAGTTCGGCCTGGAGGCCAAGGCCGTACCGAGAAGGGAACGGCGCGAGCGGGCCCGGCACTACCTGGACCTGGTCGGGCTGGGCGGGTTCGAGCACCGCTACCCGCACGAGCTCTCGGGGGGCATGCGCCAGCGCGTCGCGATCGCCCGCAGCCTCGCGTTCGACCCGGACGTGCTGCTGATGGACGAGCCGTTCGCCGCGCTGGACGCGCAGACCCGCGAGTCCCTCCAGGAGGAGCTGCTGCGCATCTGGGAGAAGACGAAGAAGACGGTGGTGTTCATCACCCACGGCATCGACGAGGCCGTCTACCTCGGGCAGCGGGTCGCGGTGATGACCTCCCGGCCCGGCCGGATCAAGCGGATCGTCGACGTCGCCTTCGACTCGCGCGAGGGCGACCTGCGCGCCGACCCCGTCTTCGGCGAGTACCGCCATCACGTCTGGACGCTGCTGCGCGACGAGGTCGCCACGGCTCAGGAACAGGAGCGGACCGTTGGCTGACGCGCTCACCACATCCGAAGTACCCGCCGGGGCCGCCGTCGGGGCCGTCCCCGTGACGGGAGGCCGCGCTGACCGGGCCAGGGACGACGTGCCCACCGCCGAGGGCCGGACCGGAGGGGACGCGCCCACCCCCGAGAACCGGGCCAGAGGGGACGTGCCCACCCCCGAGGACCGGGCCACGAACTTCTTCAGGGTCTCCGGCGCCGCGCGGACGTCCGCGGTGTCGTGGCTGGGGCTGCTGCTGCGCAGGACCTCGGCCATCGCCCTGCTGGCCGGGATCTGGGAGGTGCTGCCCCGGATCGGGGTGGTGGACGCGGTGTTCGTGCCGCCGCTCTCGCAGGTCCTGCTCGCCTGGTACGACCTGCTCGTCTCCGGGCAGCTCGTCGAGCACTTCCGGGCGTCGCTGATCCGCTCCGTCTCGGGTTTCGGGCTGGCCATCCTGGTCGCCGTCCCGGTCGGCCTGGCGATCGGCCGCTACCGGCCGGTCGCCGACTTCCTCAGCCCGGTGCTGGAGCTGTTCCGCAACACCTCGGCCGTGGCCCTGCTCCCGGTCTTCATCCTGGTCCTCGGCCTGGGCGAGCCCTCGAAGATCGTCTTCGTGTTCTACGCCTGCTCCTGGCCGATCCTGCTCAACACCGTCAGCGGGGTCAGGACCGTGGAACCGCTGCTGATCAAATCAGCCAGGTCCATGGGGCTCGGCTCGCTGCGGCTGTTCCAGAAGGTGATCCTCCCGGCCGCCGTGCCGACCATCTTCACCGGCATCCGCCTCGCCGGGGCCACCTCGATCCTGGTGCTGCTGTTCGCCGAGATGGTCGGCGCCAAGGCCGGCCTGGGCTACCTCGTCCAGGACGCGCAGTTCAGCTTCCGCATCCCCGACATGTACGCCGGGATCATCACGATCTCCGCGCTCGGCCTGCTGTTCAACCTGCTCCTCCTCGCTGTGGAGCGCCGCTTCTCGACGTGGAGGACCACCTCATGACCACCCGCAGGCTCCACCTGAACGCCTTCCTGATGGGCGTCGGCCACCACGAGGCCGCCTGGCGTCACCCGCGCACCGAGCCCGCCCGGCTCAACGACGTCCGGCACTACCAGCGACTCGCGCGCGTCGCCGAGCGGGGCCGGCTCGACTCGGTCTTCCTGGCCGACGGCCTGGCCCTGCACGGCGACGTCCGCCACAACGCGCTCGGCGGCCTGGAACCCCTCACCCTGCTGTCCGCGCTCGCCGCGGTCACCGACCACATCGGCCTGATCGCGACCGTCTCCACCACGTACAACGAGCCGTTCCACGTCGCCCGCAAGTTCGCCTCCCTGGACCACATCAGCGGCGGCCGGGCCGGGTGGAACATCGTCACCTCCGCCGGTGAGGCCGAGGCGCGCAACTTCGGCGTCGATCGTCCCGCGCACGCCGACCGCTACGCCCGCGCCGACGAGTTCCTCGACGTGGTCACCAAGCTCTGGGACAGCTGGCAGGACGACGCGATCGTCCGCGACCGCGACGGCGGCGTCTACGCGGACACGACCAGGATCCACCCGATCGAGCACGCCGGGGAGCGGTTCGCCGTCCGCGGCCCGCTCAACACCTCCCGCCCGCCGCAGGGACACCCGCTGCTGGTGCAGGCCGGCTCCTCCGAGGCCGGCAGGGAGTTCGCCGCCCGGCACGCCGAGGCGGTCTTCACCGCGCAGCAGACCCTCGCCGAGGGCCGGGAGTTCTACACCGACCTCAAGAGCCGCCTGGCCCGGTACGGCAGGGGTCACGACGAGCTGCTCGTCCTGCCCGGCATCTCCCCGATCATCGGTTCCACCGAGGAGGAGGCGCGCCGCCTGGAGAGGGAGCTGCAGGACCTCATCACCCCCGCCTACGGCCTGGCCCAGCTCTCCGTCCTGACGGGCATCGAGCTGACGCACGACGCGCTGGACCGGCCGCTGCCCGACATCTCCGTCGAGACCGAGGGGGCGCAGAGCCGCCGCAAGCTCGTCGTGGACCTGGCCCGCAGGGAGAACCTCACCGTCCGGGAGCTCCTCGGCCGCCTGGCGGGCGGGCGTGGCCACCGGGTCGTGGCCGGCACCCCCGAGCGGATCGCCGACCAGATCGAGGAGTGGTTCACCGCGGGCGCGGCCGACGGCTTCAACGTCATGCCGCCGATCCTGCCCGGCGGCCTGGAGGACTTCGTCGACCACGTCGTCCCCGAACTGCGGCTTCGGGGCCTGTTCCGGACCGAGTACGAGGGCCGCACGCTGCGCGAGAACTACGGCCTGCCGCGTCCGGCCTCCCGTTACGCGCCGTCCGCGGTCGCCGCGCTGCCCGAGGCGGTGGTGGCGTCGTGAGCTCCGTCGTGACACTGGTCGGCAATCCTCGCGAAGGATCCCGCACGCGGGCCGTGGCCGTGGCGGCGGCCGGGACGCTCGGGCGGCGGATCGGGTACGACGACCCGCCCGAGGTCGTGGACCTGGCGGCGCTCGCACCGCACCTGCTGGCGCCGGTCCCGTCCCCGGCGGTGGAGGCGGCGCTGGAACTGGTCGCGGGGGCCGGCGTGCTCGTGGTGGCCGGCCCGACCTACAAGGCCACCTACACCGGCCTGCTCAAGGTGTTCCTCGACCGGCTGCCCGGGGGCGCGCTGTCCGGGACCGTGGCGCTGCCGCTGCTGGTCATGGGCGACCCCCGGCACGCCCTGGCCGTCGAGATCCACCTGCGGCCCGTGCTGGTCGAACTGGGCGCGCTCGTGCCCACCCCCGGGCTGGCGGTGGTGGAGTCCGAGATCCCCGCCCTCGACACCCACCTCGATCTGTGGGCCGACCGGGTCGCCCCCCAGGTGACCTCGGCCCTGCGAGAGCCCCTCAGGCAAGGAGCGGAAGCATGACGGAGACCATCGCCGAGACCCCGCGGACGGTCCGCCCCGGCCCGGCCGAGCCCTTCACCGAGACCCCGCGGACGGCCCGTCCCCGCCCCTCCGGCCCGCCCCGCCCGCCCGGTCCGGTCACCTCGACCGGCCTGTCCGCCCCGCCCGTCCCGCCCGTTCCGTCCGGTCCGGTCGTCCCGGGGGGCCTGCCCGCCCCGTCCGGCCAGGCCGTGGACCGCGAGACCTTCCGCCGGACCCTCGCGGCGCACGCCGCGGGCGTCGTCGTGATCACCGCGCAGAACGAGGGGGTGCCCATCGGGCTGACCGCCACCTCGTTCTCGTCGGTGAGCCTGGACCCGCCGCTGGTCTCCTTCTACGTCGACCGGCACTCCACCACCTGGCCGGGGTTGCGCGCGGCCGATCACTTCGCGGTCAACATCCTCGCCGGAGACCAGGCGGAACTCGCGTCGCGGTTCGCCCGCAAGGGCATCGACCGCTTCGCGGAACCCACCCGGTGGCGCCCCGGGCGACTGGGGGCGCCACTGCTGCGGGACGTCTCGGCGCACCTGATCTGCCTGCCCCACCGGGCCATCGAGGTGGGAGACCACATCCTGGTGGTGGGCCTGGTCGCCGAGGCCGTCGCGAACGGTCCGGACCGTCCCCTGCTGTATCACCGGGGGCGCTTCGGCCGGTTCAGCGTCCACCCCTGACCCGGTCACCGTTTTCGGCCTCAGGCCCCGGCGGCCGGTTCGGGACCCGTCCCCGATCCGGTCGCCGGTCCGGCTTCCCCGGCCAGGCCGGTCGCGGATCGAGCGTCCCCGCCCGGTCGGCTCCCGGCGGAACCGGAGGGAGAGCGGGACGGTTCAGCCCAGCCGCAGCCGGGCCACCCTGCCCTGCTCTCCCGACGCCCAGCAGCCCGCGCGGACCGTGCAGGAGACCGTGTCGAACGAGCCGGTGTCGAAGGTCGTCCAGGTCCGCCCCGAGGTGAGCGTCACGTCGCTGCCGGACGGGCCCACCGCGACGGCCGCGAAGGGCGGGAACGGAAGCCAGCTCACCCCCGACCGGTAGGCGGGCGGCGCGGCGGCGGCGGGCCGCCAGGTCCTCCCGCCGTCCCGGGTCAGCGCCGCCGCCGCCGGCGACTCCTGGTCGGGCCGGTAGTCGCCGCCCACCGCGATACCGTGCCGGGGGCCGCGGAAGGCGAGGGCGAAGACCCCGCGGGCGGGGTCGGCGGCCGGGATCGGGGTGTCGCTCACGGTCCAGGTCAGGCCGCGGTCGCCGGAGTGGAAGACCCGGGAACGGTCGGCGCCGCCGGTGGCGAGCCAGACGTCGCGCCCGCCCGAGGTGGTCAGGCACTGGCCGCCGGCGGCGAACCCGGCCTCGCCCGGGAGTGCCGCGGGCATCCCCCCGGAGGGCAGGACGCGCCAGCTCCGGCCGCCGTCGTCGGTGGACAGGATGCGGAACCTCCCGTCCACCGGGTCGCTCATCGCCAGCCCGTGCCTGTGGTCGAAGAAGGCCAGGCAGTCGTAGAAGGCGCGGGGATCGTCGTTGCGGAACGTCTCCGCCCAGGTCCGGCCCGCGTTCTCGGTGCGGTAGACGCGGGAGTCGGCGCCCTGGCCGATGGACAGGATCACCGCCTCGCGCGGGCCGAGGGCCTCGACGTCGCGGAACTGCAGGGCCTCCGTGCCGGGCGGGCCGACGTTCGACCAGCTCCGCCCGCCGTCGGCCGTGCGCAGGACCGTGCCCTCGCTGCCCGAGGCCCACACGACGTCATGGCTGACGGGGGACAGGCCCCGCAGGCGGGAGGTCACGCCGGTCGGTCTCACGTCCCAGCCGAGCCGGGAGACCGAGGTCTCCGCGCCGACGGGCACGGCGGTCACGGTGGTCACGCAGAGCACCGAGGACACCGACACCACCGAGAGCGCCGACAGGACCGGCAGGGAGCGCGTCAACGATCTAAGCCTCATGTCGGGAAAAGTAACTCATGGCGGTAAAGACGTCCACGAGTGCGGATGAGATCGCACGGCACTCCCGGGGCGCCGGGTCCGGGGGTGATCCGGGGGTGACGGACACGCGAGAGTCGTATAAGTAATTTATATAAGCAAGTGATACATTCGCTCCATGGCACCGCGGAATCGGCAGGATCTCGACGCCGGCGATCTCGCCGCCGTCCTGGAGGAGTTCATCCGGAGCTTCATCCGGCTCCCCTCGGCCGAGAGGCACACGTTCACCACGCTGTCGGTCCTTCACACGCTGGCCGGCAGGGGCCCCATGCGGCTGACCGCGCTCACGGCGACCGAGCAGATCACCCAGCCCGCCGTCACCCAGCTCGTCGCCCGGCTGGAGCGCGACGGGCTGGTGGAGCGCCGCCCCGACCCCGAGGACCGCCGCGCGGTGCTCGTCCAGGTGACCCCGGCCGGCGCGCGGATCGTCCACACCCGGCGCCAGGACCGCGTCGACCGGCTCGCGCGGCTGTCCGAGACCCTGACCCCCGAGGAACGGCACGCCATCGGCGCCGCACTGCCCGCCCTGGCGCGGATGGCCGCGCTCATGGACGTCGAGCGCTGATCCCCGCGCCCGTGACCGTCGGGCGCCGGTCCCGCGCCCGTGGACGTCGCGTGCCGATCCACGGCGCGTCCACGGCGCGTCCACGGACGCCGGGCGCCGGTCCGCGGCGCCCGCCTCGTACACCCCGGAAAGGAACACCATGGCGACCACAGCGCGCCTCCCGCTGGAACCCGCGCCCCTGCACGTCCCCGACGCCGTGCTCGACGACCTCAGGGCCCGGCTGCGCCTCACGAGATGGCCCGACGGCACGGGTGACCGCGACGGGTACTACGGCGTCGACGGCGGCTACCTGCGAGAACTCGCCGACCACTGGCTCCGCCGGTACGACTGGCGCGCGGCCGAGGCCGCGATCAACGCCTACGAGCACTACCGGGTGGACGTCCGGGGCGTCCCGGTCCACTTCATGCGCAGGGCCGGTGCCGGGCCCGCCCCCGTGCCGCTCATCCTCACGCACGGCTGGCCGTGGACCTTCTGGCACTGGTCCAAGGTGGTCGACCCCCTCGCCGACCCGGCGGCCTTCGGCGGCGACCCGGCCGACGCGTTCGACGTCATCGTCCCCTCCCTGCCGGGCTTCGGCTTCTCCACCCCGCTGCCGGACCACTCCGGCATGAACTTCTGGAAGGTCGCCGACCTCTGGCACGCCCTGATGACCGGCGTTCTCGGCCACCGGAGGTACGCCGCCGCCGGATGCGACATCGGCGCCCTCGTCACCGGCCAGCTCGGCCACAAGTACGCCGACGCGCTGCACGCCGTCCACATCGGCTCCGGCCAGAAGCTCACCATGTTCAACGGCGACCGGGCCTGGGACCTCAGCGGCGGGCAGCCGATCCCCGAGGACCTGCCCGAGCCCGTGCGGCGGCGGCTCGTCGCCCTGGAGCGGCGCTTCGCCGTGCACCTGGCCGCCCAGGTCCTCGCCCCCGACACCCTCGCCCACGGGCTCGCCGACTCGCCCGTCGGCCTGCTCGCCTGGCTCCTGGAGCGCTGGGACCACTGGAGCGACAACCGCGGCGACGTGGAGAACGTCTTCTCCAAGGACGACCTGCTCACCCACGCGACGATCTTCTGGGTGAACAACGCCGTCGGTACCTCGATGCGCTACTACGCCAACGCCAACCGCTACCCCTGGACCCCCTCCCACGACCGGTGGCCGGTCGTCGAGGCCCCCACCGGCATCACCTTCGTCGGCCACGAGAACCCGCCGGGCGTCACCACCCCCGAGCAGCGCGTCCGGAGCTGGCTCTCCGGCGACCGCGCCGCCTGGTACCACCACGTCAACCTCACCGCCCACGCGGACGGCGGGCACTTCATCCCCTGGGAGATCCCCGAGGCCTGGGTCGACGACCTGCGCCGCACGTTCCGCGACCGGCGCTGAGCCCCCGGCCGGGGTCCCGCCCCGGCCCGCGCGCGTCCGGCCCCCGACCGGCGGGGCCGGACGCGCGGGTGACGGACGCACCGGCGGGACGCGCCCGGTCGAGGACCAGGGGCGGACCACGTCGTCCACGGGGGGCCGGGCAGACCGGCGGCCACCGGCGCCAGGTCGCCGCCGGGGACGGCGGTGAGGGCCCGATCGAGGCGCTCGTCCAGTTCCTCGGGGGTGAGACGTCCCTCGGCGAAGGCGAGCCGCAGCCGCCGGACGACCCTGTCGCGGTCCGCGCCGGAGAGGCGCGCGCCGCCTGCCCCGGGGGCCGTCACAGGCTGACCGCTCTCTTGTAGAGCCGCGTGGCCAGCGGGACGAACACGACCAGGAGCAGCGCCGACCACAGGAACGACGCCGGGACGGCGTGCCGGAGCGGCCACGCGTCCGGAACGGGAAGGCCGGGAGGGATGTTGCCGAAGAGCTCGCGCGCCGCCTGGACGATCGTGGAGACGGGATTCCACTCGGCGAACACCTTCAGCGGGCCGGGCAGCCGCGCGCTGTCGACGAAGGCGTTGGAGAGGAAGACCAGCGGCATCGACACGACGGTGGCGATGTTGTTGAACGTCTCGGGGGTGCGCAGGGCCAGCGCGATCGTCGCCGTCACCCAGGAGAACGCGTAGGCGAACAGCAGCAGCATCGCGAAGCCCAGGACGGCCTCCTGCGGCGACGAGCCGATCCGCCACCCCACGATCAGCCCCATCACCGACATCGCGACGACGCTGCTGACGTTCATCAGCACGTCGGAGGCGGTCTGGCCGATCAGCACCGCCGACGGCGCCATGGGCAGCGTGCGGAACCTGTCGAAGATGCCCTTCTGCAGGTCCTGGGTCAGGGTGTACCCGGTGATCTGCGCGCTCGTGACGATCGTCTGCACGAAGATCCCGGGGATCATGTACTCCTGGTACGACATGCCCGGTATCACGATCATGCTGCCGAAGACGTAGGCGAACAGCAGCACGAACACGATCGGGAGGGTGATCACGCCCCCGATCAGGTCGGGGGCACGCTTGATCTTGAGCGCGTTGCGCCTGGTGATCGTCATTCCGTCGGCGATCGCGACCTGCAGGGCGTTCATCGGCTGTGCTCCTTCACGTTCTTCGTCGTCCCGTGTCCGGTGAGTGTCAGGAACACGTCGTCGAGGGTCGGCCGCCGCAGGCCGGCGTCCCTCACGGCGATCCGCTCGGCGGCCAGTCTCGCCAGGGCGTCGGCGAGCGAGGCGGCGCCGCCGGCCACCGGGACGATCACCCGCAGCGCGGCGGCGTCGACCTGTGTCTCCCCCACGGCCAGGGGTGCCAGCGCCCGGCCGGCGTTCTCCAGGTCGGCCGGGTCCGTCACGGTCAGCGCGATCCGGTCGCCGCCGACCCGGTCCTTGAGCTCGTCGGCGGTGCCGAGCGCGATGACCCGGCCGTGGTCGACCACCGCGATCCGGTCGGCGAGCCGGTCGGCCTCCTCCATGTACTGGGTGGTGAGCAGCAGCGTCGTGCCGGCGGCGACGAGCTCGGCCAGGACGTCCCACAGCCCGGCGCGGGCCCGGGGGTCCAGGCCGGTGGTGGGCTCGTCGAGGAACAGCACCGGCGGGTCGGCGACCAGCGCCCCGGCCAGGTCGAGCCGCCGCCGCATGCCGCCGGAGTAGCCCCGCACGGGGCGGTCCGCCGCCCCGGCCAGGTCGAAGCGTTCCAGCAGCTCGCGGGCGCGCTCCCTGCTGCGCCCGGTGCCCAGGTGGTGGAGCCGTCCCACCATCTCCAGGTTCTCGGCGCCGGTGAGGTGGTCGTCGACGGCGGCGTACTGCCCGGAGACCCCGATGTGGGAGCGCAGCCGCCGGGCGTCGCGGACGACGTCGAACCCCGCGACCGTGGCGCGGCCGGCGTCCGGTCTCAGCAGTGTGGTCAGGATCCGTACCGTGGTGGTCTTGCCTGCGCCGTTCGGCCCGAGCAGGCCGAACACCGTCCCCTCGGGGACCGACAGGTCCAGCCGGTCGAGGGCGATCACGTCGCCGTACTTCTTCACGAGGCCTTCGGCCACGATCGCGGGGGGCATGGGTCTCTCCTCTGTGGTGTCCCGGCCGCCGGGGGGCGGCCGGTGAACGGGGGGTCAGCCGGTCGGCGGCCGGCCGCGGCGGATCACGATGTCGCCGTTGGAGGTCCGGGCGCGCACCTCGGCGGTCTCGTCGCCGCGCCGGGGGCCGTCGCAGGGGTCCAGCAGGACGTTCACGGTGCCGTACTCGGTCCTCACGTCCAGGTGGGCGGTGGTGCCCTCGCGGATGCCGGCCTCGATCTCGCCCGAGGCGGTCTCCAGGACGACCTGGCCGCGTACCACCTCGCCGATCCGGACGTCACCGGTCGCGGTCCTGGCGTCGACGCCCGCCAGCGCACGGTCGACCGTGATGTCCCCGTACGCCGTCTTCAGCCGCAGGTCGCCGGTCACCTCGCCGAGCGTGACGGAGCCGTTGGCGGTCCTGATCGTCGCCGAGCCGTCGATCTCACCGATCCGGATCTCGCCGTTGGCCGTGGTGACGTCGGTGTGCCCGGCCGACCGGACCACCGTGACGTCGCCGTCGGCGGTGTTCAGCCGCAGCCTGCCCGTGCGGTCGAGCCAGATGTGGCCGTCGGAGGTCTCGAACCTGGACTCCCCGAGGCGGCCCTCGCAGTGGAAGTCCCCCGTCGTGCTCGCGTCGACGCGGGAGCCGGTCGGCAGCTCGACCCGCACCTCGACCGCGGAGCCCCATCGGAACCACGAGCGGAGCGTGGGCGTGGGCGCCTTCACCAGCAGCCTGCCGCGGGAGCACTCCACCCGGATCTGTTCCGCGCCTCGCGCGTCGGCGTCGTCGGAGCCGTCCTTCGGTCGTATCTCCACGACCGTGTCGGCGCGGTCGCTCGCGTGGATCCGCACGTCGGCGGTCGCGAGCTCGATGACGGCGTGGATCGGTTCCGGGGTGTCGAACGTCGGCATGGCGGTGCCCTCACAGGTGAACGATGGCGGGTGTCCGGGCCGCGGGGACGGGCGATGAGCGGTGACGGCGCGGGGCCGGCGGGACGGGTCCGGCGGGGTGCGCGGGTCGCGTCAGCGTACCCAGCCCGTGTAGTGCCGGCCGGTTCCCGGATCGTCGGCGTGGCCGGAGCGGCGGCCGGTGTCGCCGGGGTCGAGCGCCGCGGACACGGCGCGGACGAGCCAGGCGTTGACCGAGAGCCCCTCCCGCGCGGCGGCCCGCTCGATGCGCGGCTTGAGGTGGTCGGGGACGCGGAGCGAGATCCTGGACGTGCCGCCCTCGTCGCTCTCCGCGGGCTCCTCCGGGACGGGCGCCCGCACGCCCATCGCGACCTCCACCGCGCCGGCCAGCGCGCTCCTGAGGCTGCTCGCGCGCGGCTCCTCCGGCGACCGGTCGGCCGCCGGTGGCGTCACGAGGAAGTCGAGGTCGCGCCCGCGCAGCCGTACGTCGACCGAGCCCGGCGCGAGATCGCGGGTGATCTCACCGGCGGCGGCCGACAGGGCCTCCAGCAGCGCGAGCCGGACGGACGACTCGAGCGGCGCGATCAGGCGCTCGGCGAGCGCGCGGGCGTCCGGACCGCCCGCCTCCGCGGCGACCGCCAGATCGCGCCGGAGGGTGTCGACATACGGTGTGAGATCCATGACGTCACTATGGCGTCATCATGACGCCATTTCAAGTCACGGGCGGCTTTTTCTGGCGTCACACCGGCCGTCGTCCTCGTCCGCGGGGTGTGTTTCCCCGTACGGGAATCTGCTTCGCCGCGTTGATCTGCGGAAACACGCATTCGGAGTACCTGGGCGCTGTGACGTCATGATGGCGTCACATGTGTCGTGGGAGGGACGTGCGCCGGTCAGCGGAAGTACGCGCCGGCCTCGGGTGTCGCCAGCAGCACGATGACCAGGAGCGAGCCCAGGGTCGTGAGCGCGAAGCGCGCCAGGACGAGAGGGCGCAGCCAGGAGGGGAATCCGGTGTTCGCGGCGGCGATCACGGCTCGCGCGTCGACGTCCCGCGCGGCGGGGTCGCCGGACCTGGCGAGCGCGGCCCGGGTGTAGCGGGTGGCGAACACCTGCCCGGCGGTGACGGAGCCGACGGCGAGCAGGACGAGCGGTTCGGCGATCCACGACAGGACGCGGCCGGTCCCGCTCGCGGTGAGGTTGAGCCAGGCCGGGATCGCCAGGCACGCGGCGACGCCCAGGGCGAGCGCGAACTCCCAGGGCCTCTCCTCGAACCTGATCCCGTGCCGGGCGAGGAGCGCGGCCGGGTGTCCCTGCCTGGCCATCTCCGCCTCGGCCGCCCGCTGGGCCCTGGCCCCGGTGATCCCGGCGGTGACCGGGATGACGACGAAGGTCGCGGCGAGCAGGAGCTGCAGCGTGACGGCGACGGTGACGGAGGGCGGCACGGTGGGTCTCCGGGGGAGCGGGCCGCACCGGCGACGGTGCGGCGAGGACGGCAGGAGCGGCGGGGAAGACAGGAGCGGCGAGGACGACAGGAGCGGAGCGCGGTGAGAGCGGGTCGTTCGCCCGTCAGGCGGCGAACACCGCGGCCAGCACGAGGATCGAGGCGCCGAACGCCACGACGTGCCGCGCCTTCTGCAGGGTCCACGTCCAGGCCGGGAAGCCGTCCTCGGCCGCCTTGAGCAGGGCGGGGACGTCGACGCGGGCGAGCATCGGGTCGCCCTTGCGCCGGAAGGCGGCCTGTACGGACCGGGTGGCCGTCACCTGGCTGTACAGGATGAGGCAGCTCCCGGCCAGGACGATCGACTGGAAGATCACGTTCAGGAGAGGGGCGTGGTCGCTCCCGGCCAGGTTGAGCCCGGCCAGCGCGGTCATCACCGCGGCGACCGTCGCCGGGACCGCCGTCTCGTGGCCACCGGCGTCGAACCTCATCCCGTTCTCGGCCAGGACGGTGGGCCGTACTCCCTGGCGCTCCAGTTCCGCCTGCGCGCCGGCCGTCGCGGTGGCCCCGTAGCGGTGGCGCACCAGCGGGATGCTCAGGAAGGCCGCGGCGACGAGCAGCTGCATGACGGCGACGAGAGTGTTCACGAGAGGTCTCCTCCGGCGGGCGCCCGGTGGCGCCGCGATCGACTTGCACTAAGTTCAAGGAGAACGTAACGCACCGCCTGAACTAAGTTCAACAACTTTCCTGAACTTTGTTCAAGTCGGTTCCGGTGCCCTATCGTGAGCGCATGCCGCGCGACACGCTGACCAAGGAACAGATCATCCGGACCGCGATCGAGCTCCTCGACGAGGAGGGCCTGGACGGCCTGAACATGCGCGCCCTGGGAAAGCGGCTCGGCGCGGCGGCGACGGCGGTCTACTGGCACGTCAAGAACAAGGACGACCTGCTCCTGCTCGCGGGCGACCGCGTCTGGGACGAGATCGGGCTGCCCGACCCAGGGGCGGACGGCTGGCGCGCCGCGGCCACGGCGATGGCGACCGGCCTGCACGCGATGCTCGGACGGCACCCGTGGCTCGTCCAGGCCTTCGGCTCCCACCTGTTCCACGGACCGGGCAAGGCGCGCCACGACGACCACAGCCTCGCCGTCTACGAGGCGGCCGGCTTCACCGGCGCGCAGGCCGACCGCGCCGCGGCCACCGTCTTCACCTTCGTCATGGGCGCCGTCCTCGGCGCGTCGGCCACCGTGTCCCTGAAGCGGAGGCTCGGCCGGAACGGCGCGGACGCCGAGGCACTGATCCAGGACACCGTCGCCAGGGCGGGCGAGGTCGCCATGGGGTTCCCCCGGCTGCGCGCCCGCCTGGAGACGCCGCCCGCCCTGGACTACGCCGCCGCCCCCGACCACACCTTCGAGTACGGCCTCGAAGCCCTCCTCGACGGCCTGGAGGCACGGCTTCCCGGCGCGTGACGTCCGCGACGCCCCGGCCGGTGCGCGGTCACCAGCGGACCGGGACCGTGCGCAGGCCGCCGACGGCCAGGCCCTCCACCGGTTCCAGCTCCTCGGCGGGCACGGCCAGCTCCAGGGAGGGGAGCCTGCGCAGCAGCACCTCCAGCACGACCTGCAGCTCGGTGCGGGCCAGGGCCTGGCCCAGGCAGGAGTGGGAGCCGGACCCGAAGGCCAGGTGCGGGTTCGGGCTGCGGCCGAGGTCCATCTCGGCGGCGTCCTCGAAGACGTCCTCGTCCCGGTTGGCCGCGGCCATGCTGCAGATCACGGTGGTGCCCCGGGGCAGGACCGTGCCGCCGGCCTCGGTCTCCTCGGGCAGGTAGCGCGGCAGGCCGATGCCCGCGTTGGCGTCGAAACGCAGCGACTCCTCCACCGCCGTGCGCACCAGCGACGGGTCGGCCACCAGCCGCTCCCACCGGCCGCGGTCGGCCAGCAGCATGCAGACCATCTTGCCGATCATGTTGGCGGTGGTCTCGTGCCCGGCGACCAGCAGTGCCATGCCGGTGACCAGGATCTGCGTGTCCGACAGCCCGCCTTCCTCGGGGCCGCCGACCGCGATCAGCTCGCTCAGCAGGTCCTCGCCCGGCGAGGCGCGCTTGGCGGCGACGTGACCCGCCATGTACTCGAAGAACTCGACCTGGGCGGCCTCGATCTCGGCCCGGCCGTAGCGGGTGAGGTTGAGCAGGGTGTCGGACCAGTAGGCGAACCGGTCCCGGTCGGCCGCGGGTACGCCGAGCATGTCGCAGATGACGTACACCGGCAGCGGGAAGCCCAGCGCGGTCCGCAGGTCGCCGGAACGGCCCCCCGCGACCATGTCGTCGACGAGCCGGTCGGCCATCTCCGTCATCACCGGCCGCAGGGCGGCCATGCGCTTGGCGGTGAACCACTTGACGACCAGGCGCCGCCAGTGCAGGTGCTCCTCACCCCCGTCGGGGATGATCTGCGCCATCTCGCTGCTGAAGACCCCGCCCCCGTCCGCCGACAGCCGGGCCGCGTCGGGCGCGTTGAGCTGACGGGTGAGCCGCGGGTCGGCGAGCACCCGCTTGACGTCCTCGTGGCGGGTCAGCAGGGTCGCCCGGTCACCGCTGGGCAGCCTCACCTCGCTCACCGGGCACCGCCGGCGCAGCTCCGCCCACTCCGCGGGCGGCTCCAGGGCCGCGTCACCGGGGATCGGGTAGTTCAGGACCTGCTCGCTGGGACTCATTCGGCCTCTCCTCGTGAACGGACGGCGTGAATGTCGTCGCTCCCTCCGCCCTGCCACCAGGTTAACCGACACATGTAGGAAAACCTACATGTGTCGTGAGAAGGTAGGGTGATGGACGTGGCCACCACCAGAACGGGCGGCACCCCCTCGGGCGACCGGCGGGTGCGGCGCACCCACGCCGCTCTGGCGCGCGCGCTGATCCAGCTCGTCGAGGAGCAGGACCTGTCCCGGATCAGCGTCGCCGACGTCGCCGGACGCGCCGGGGTGAGCCGCTCGACCTTCTACGACCACTACCGGGACGTCCACGAGCTGGCCGAGGCCGCCTGCACCGCGATGATCGACGACCTGATCGGGTCCCTGCCCGGCCCCGGTCCCGGCACGGTGGACGTGACGCTGGACGCGAGCCGGTCGCTGGAGGCGTTCTTCGCCAGCCTCGCCGAGCACGCCGGCCTCTACCGCGGCCTGCTGGGACCGCAGGGCAGCGCCCGCGTCACCGACCACATCCGCCGCCGCGTCACCGCGGGCGTCCACGACCGCGTGCGCCAGGCCCTCGCCGGTGGCGACCTCCCCGAACGCGACGGGTCGTCGCCGGAGATCCCGCACGACGTCCCCGCCGCGTTCACCGCCGGGGCGCTCATCGGCGTGGTCACCGACTGGCTCCAGCGCGGATGCCCGCGGTCCCCGGCCGAGATGGCCGCCCTGACCATGCCCCTGCTGAGCGCGATCTACGGCGTCGACGCCGGCACGTTCCCCTGAGACACCGGCACGTTCCCCCTGCACGCCCGCCCGGTTCCTGCACGCCGCCCGGCCCCGTCCCGTCGCTCCGTGCGGGCGGGGGCCGGAGTGTTTGAGGCGACGGCGGTCCGCGAGAGCTCCCGCTCGCACAGCTTGATCGATTTCCCGGTGACTCGCTAGGGTTGGGCGCTTCGACCGCTCCGCCCTCCCGAGAGATGGCCATGCGCCGCTACCGTTTCGGCAGGATCGCCGCCCCGATCGCGCTCGGCCACCTCGCCGTGATCGTCGTGCTGGGCGTCCTCGCGCTGACCACCGGCAAGGGCGACCTCCTGTGGAAGGTCGTCACCCGCGAGTCCGGCACGAGCTGGTTCCCCGGCTTCCGCGAAGAGGACTTCACCGTCCCGCGGGGGCTGGCGCTCCTCCTGGTCCTCGCCGGGGCACTCCAGGCGTGGGCCCTGTGGCAGGTGCTGCGCGGGCGCGTCCGCGGCGAGCTCGCGCACCGGGGCGGGAGGACCGGCCTGCTGCGGCTCGCCCTGTACCTCGGTGTCGGGTACGGCCTGGTCCTCGTCGCCGGTGCCCCGCTGGTCGTCGCGCTGGAGATCTACTGGTTCTGGACGGTGGCGGGGATCGCCTCCGGCCTCGTGCAACTCGCCCTTGTCTGGCTGTTCTTCGTGGTGCTGCGTGACACCGTCTCCCGGGGGCCGCGGCTGTTCTCACTCGTGGTCGGGCTCGTCGCCTGCGCGAGCGGCATCGGCGAGGAGATCACGAGCGCCTTCGAACTGCACTCCGCCACGCGGATCCTCCACCTCGCCGGAGGGTACGGCCACCTCTGGACGGCGTGGTGCGTGTCGATCCTGATCGCCCAGGCCAGGGACCCCCGCTGGAGCGCGGCGACCGTCCGGGCGGGCGTCGTCGCGCAGGTGCTGTCCCTCCTCCAGCCCAGGGGGATGGTCACCTTCGGGGGTGGCGGGTTCCCCCACATGCCCACCGTCTACTCCCTCCTCGGCGCCGTCAGCGTCTTCGGGCTGGTGTGGTACGCCAGGACCGCCCACGAACTGGCGAACCCCCTTCCGCGACCGTTCCCGGAGCGGGAGCCGGTACGGCCGGCGGCCCGGTGGTGGCCGCTGCCCGCCGTGGCGGTCCTGCTCCCGCTGATCCCCGCCGCCGTCAACCTCGCGCACGGCAGGTACCTCTGGATCGGCCCCAGGGGCGTGATCGAGCAGTTCGTCCGCGTGGAGGGGGGCAGCGGCAATGCCCTGACATGGTTCTTCCTGGACGCCCTCGTCGGCGTCGGCGGACCCGCCCTGCTGATCCTGGTCGCCGTCCTGCGCCGGACCCGCCGCGCCGTGCGGCTCACGACACAGACGCTGATCACCGCCGCGGCCGTGGGCCTCGTCAGCGCGGTCACCGCGGCGCCCGCGTCGGGGGAGTTCGACGCGTTCCCCTACGAGGGCACGCAGATCTACCCGGGGGAGATGTTCACCCCGGGGAGGGACGGTGAGGTCTTCTTCGGTATCTCACCGCTGTGGTACAGCGCGGCCCTGCTCGTCCCCGCCGTGCTCCTGCTGTTCCTGTACCCGACCCCGCCCACCCGGCGCCCACGCCGCCACGTGCTGGCGACCGCCCTCGCCTCGCTGGTCGTGCTCGGGTTCGTGACCGCGGCCGACCAGCCCCCCAGCCCGGTCACCACGGCCGAGGACTGCGCCCCGGACGAATCGTGGGGGGATGAGCCCGAGAGATCCGGGCTCACCCGGGACCAGCGACTCGTGTGCTCCCTCCGGCAGGGGAACGTGATCAAGTTCTCCGGCACCGCGCCCGACTCCGTGATCCTCGCCCGCGCCCGCTGGATGTGCGGCGTCTACACCCGCGACGATCCCCGGGAGGTCGCCCGCCTCCGGGCGACGGAGGGGCTCGAGCGCGACCACCTGACCTACCCGCTCGCGGA
The DNA here is from genome assembly GCF_040640155.1 of Streptosporangium sp. NPDC023615. Taxonomy (NCBI): domain Bacteria; kingdom Bacillati; phylum Actinomycetota; class Actinomycetes; order Streptosporangiales; family Streptosporangiaceae; genus Streptosporangium; species Streptosporangium sp. NPDC023615. Next base: position 62,957 of record NZ_JBFABE010000005.1, on the reverse strand, counting down.
GATCTGCCCCGGCGCCGCCGCCGTGGTCAAGGCCACGGCCGCCGAACAGAGCCAACAGGACCAGGAGTGGGAGGACGACGCGCGGCGCATGTGCGACTCGCGCCCGCGCCACCGCCCGCTCGTCAGGCCGGCCAAGGCGACCCGCGTCAAGGAACCCCAGTGGACGGACTACGGGATACTGGAGGCGTACGAGCCGACCGGGGACGGCGAGGACGGCGGGGACGGCGGGGACCCGTTCGAGGACGGCCTGCTCGAACGGGTCCAGAAGGACGGCCTGGTGGCCGCCCTCCCGGGTCACCTGATGGTCGACACCCAGGCCGACTTCGGCCTCTGCGTCACGCTGGAGACCTACACCCGCCGCCCGCCGGTGGAGACCAGGGGCTGGGACCACGTCGCCGAGGTCGGCTACCGCAGCCCCACCGGCCAGATCGTGCTCGGGGACGACCTGAGCGGCACCGCCCTTCCCGACCTGTCGCTCGACGGCCGTGCGGGGCACTACCGGATCCGCGTGCACCACGACTGGTTCGCGTGGAAGGGACAGCAGCGGGGCGGCCAGCGTCTGCTGATCATGGCATTCCCCGGCAAGGGGGACAGGCCGGTCACGTACCGCAGACCTCCCAGGCGGTGAGCGCTCACCGGGCCTGTCCCGGCCCGGCCGCCGTCCGCCGGGACAGGGGTGCGTGACGCGCGGGCGGGTCGGCGCTCCCGGTCAGTGCGCGGACGCGCGCAGCGCGGCGATGAACCACTCGAAGACGTGCGCGACGGGCGTGAACGGCGCGTTGCCGTTGAGCACCCCCATGAGCTGCCAGTACCGCTCCACCCGCCGGTCGGTGAACGTCTCCGTCTCGTCGGCCGCCCGGCGACGGTCCCCGGCGGGCAGCGCCGGGTCCACGATCCGGTCCACGACCGCCCTGGCCTCGGCCGACCCGGGGGCGACCCCGGCGGCCACGGCGCTCCCGGCGTGCTCCAGGACCGCGGCGAAGTCGAAGGGCTGCGGTCCGGACGCGTTCTCGGGCGCGCTGCCGGCCACCGCCATCCGGCGTGCGCTCTCCTGGAAATCGGGGTCGGCCACGAGGTCGGCGAGCTCCAGCCAGGCCTCCGCCTGTTCCGGAGTGGGGTCGTCCGGCGGATCCGCCGGAAGTCCGCGCATCAGGGTCGCGATGTGCGCTCCCGGCGCCTGCGCGTCCGTGCCGTCGAACGTGCGGTCGACGAAGTCGTCGATCATCCGCTGCCGTTCGCGAGCGGAGAGGCGTGCCATCCTGTTCATGAGAATCATCTCCTCGTTCGTGCTTTCCCGACGGGTGACCGACCGCAGCACCGCCCGGCGCAGCTGGAGGGAACGGATCTGGGTGTCCAGCGCCCGCACGTGCTCCCGCGCCACCTCGGCCACCGTGCACTGTCTGGCCAGGACCTTCCGGACCGTGGCGAGGTCCAGCCCCAGGTCGCGGAGCGTCCGCACCAGGTCGAGCCGGACGGCGGCCTCCGCGTCGTACAGGCGGTAGCCGCCGGCCGACCGGCCCGTCGGCGGAATCACGCCGGCGTCGGACCAGAAGCGGATCGTCCGTACCGGCATGCCCGTGCGATCGGCGAGTTGCCCGATGGTGAGCAGGTCGTCGCGGTCGTTCACCACTGCAGCATCGACCTTCCAGTCACTGGAGAGTCAAGCCGGCCGTTCCGGCGGGCCCGGGAGGAAGGGAGGAGGGACCGTCATCGGATCTCCGGGACGACGTCCACGAGGCTCACCGAGCGGGCCTTCGGATTCTTGGCCATGTGCTCCAGGACGCCCGGCGAGCTGATGACGGTGAAGCCGTGGACGAGGCCTTCTCCGGCGCGTCTCCGCAGTTCCGGCAGATCGAGGCCGAGCCGCTTCAGGGCGGGCGCGTCCTGGGGTTGCAGCAGTGACACCCATCGCCTGAACTCCGCCGTCCTGGAAGTGCTCCCCGGACTTCCGAAGGCGTCGAATCCGCCGACGAGGCCGGGATAGGCGAAGGGCCAGCCGAAGGGTTTCCCGTCCTGGCCGGGCGAGAGCAGGAGCACCTCGTCGAGTCCGATGGCGTGCAGGTCGTTGACCTCCTCCTCGCGCAGGGGGCGCTTCAAGGCGACGACCGCGTGAACGACGGCCCGATGCCGGTTCAGTCTCCTCGGCACGCCGAGCCTCAGCAGACCCGTCGCCTTCGGGTCCCCGCTCCCGAACGAGAACATCGCCTCCGTCAGACGCCACGGCCGGGGTACGGGGAGATGGATCTCCCCGGAGGGGTCCTGCCGGAATTCCGCCGGCGGGACGCGCTGTTCCCCGAGATCCTTGCCGGCCCGCATGCGATGTCCCAGGGGGACCCTCAGGGAGCCGTCGAACGGCGGAATCCTGCCGTCGTGATCGGGGTGCGGCCTGCATTCGTCGTCGGGGACGAGAGTGAATCCCATGCTCTGGTCGGGGTTCGCGACGGCGAACCCCATCAGGACGACCCGGCTGAATCGGGCGCAGTCCATCGGCTCCGTGTTCGATGCGTGCCTCGACAGGTGGAATATCGTTCCGCCCAGCACGGCCATGACGGTGAAAGCCGCCGCCGACGTACGCGCCGGCCCCCACCCGCCGACCGGCCACTTCATCGGAGACCATCCCTCGCATTCCTCGATGTGCCGGTGGAACGGATACCGTCGCCATCCGTCTCCCGACGCGCCTTGAGGAACACGCCCGCGTACGTCAACGGTTCCATCCGGCCCGGATCATTCCGGACGGCCTGTCCGGTGCGACCCTTTCGCCCGGCCTGCCGGCTCATTCTCCATGAGATCCGGGTTCGCGGGGAAAGAAACGCTGGGTAACGGACAAAGCATTCGCCACGGAAAGACTGAAGGCTTCATGCGGACATCCGTCGTGCCGGCGAAGCCGCCCCCGGGAAGCCGAACGGTTTCCGGGTGCCGCCTTCGGACGCGTCGGGAGCCGACCGCGTACGCGGCGTACGCCGTCTGCGTGTGTACCTGCGCCTACGGCCTGATGAAGCCGGCGCAGGCGCTGGGGGCGAACGCCCTGGCGGACAAGGACCCGCTCCCGCCCGAGCTGCGAGAGCGGCTCCTGGCGCGGGACCCGCTCTTCGTGGCCGGTCACTGGGCCCTGTTCGCCGTGGCGGTCGCCGGCATCCTCGTCGCGCTCGCGACCGTGCGCCCGCGGTGCCGTACGTCCCGGCACGCCGGCCGGGACCACAGAGGATCGGGGCGGCCGGCCCCTACCTCCGGAGCCTGGAGCGCATCGCCTCCAGTTCGGCGGCGACCTGGCTCACCTCGCCCGGACACCGGGTCGTCCACGTCGACGTCTCACCGAACCAGTGATCGAAGACCGCGGCGACGGACTCGGCGGTGATGACGTTCTCTCCTCGAACCAGAGCGGCCAGGTCCTTCACCTCGGGTTCGTACTCGTCGTCGGGCGCACCGGCTTTCAGCAACCCTTCGGGGTCGCGGAGCTCGATCATTCGGTGGATGGATTCGAATATCGGGTCGTCCCGCATTTCTCCATGGTCATGCGCCGGGGCAGGGAAGGCAACTCGACAGCCCGGGCGGAGGGCCGCGGTACGGGGCCGTCGGTCGCTCCGCTTCCGCGCGGCGATCGGCTACCCTCGTGTGGATCATGAGGCCAATATGTGGCATAACCCATGAAACGACCGAACCGGCAAGAAAGGCGAGGGTGAATGTATATCGGAGCGACGGGGTGGATCACCTTGGCGGTCTTCTGGCTGATGGTCGGAATGATTCTGTTCCTCATCATCTACGGAGCCGTACGACTGGCTCTCAAGCACGAGCGGCGAAGCCGAGGGCACCGAGGCGATGAGGGACGGAACGACCGGTGAACCCGATCGGGCCGTCGGCGAGTTGAGTGCCCGCGTCCACACGGCGTTGCGCGGCGGTGGTCTTGACGCCGAACCTCTCGTCGAGCTGGCCTGCCTGATGGAGGAGTGGGGCGTGTCCACTCCTGTCACGCGGGAGCTCCTCGAACGCCCCGCCGCCGGGTTGACGGACGCCGACCTGGTCCGGCTGGGCGAGACCCTTCTCGAGGGGATCGGGTTCCGGCCGACCTTCGCCCTGGAACCTGGCCTGCTGACATCGCTGGAGGAGGCGTTGAAGGTCGTGGAGCGCGACGTCCGCGCCGCGGGGATCACCGGGACGCTTCGGATGATCGTCCCTGACTGGGACCCCATGGGCGCGGCATGGGTGGAGTTCCAGGGCATCTGCCAGGGCAACGGCCTCGGCCCCGGTGCCGATGCGCTCTGGGGCGTGGCCGACGCCACCCAGGAAGTGGTCATGGAGGCGATCTGGAGGACGTGGCCCGTCTGTCCCGTGCACGATCGGGGCCTGCGCGCCGAACCGGAGGACGGCATCGCCGTGTGGCGCTGCACGGGCGACGGGACGCACACCGTCGCGCCGGTGGGCGGACTGCCGTCCGGACGGCGCCGGCGATCTTCACCCGGACGGCGTGGACCCGCCTCCTGACGAACCGGAAGCGGACGACTCCGGCGGGCGGACACCCTGTTCCACCTGCCGGTCCGGGGCTGCCTCTTTTCCGGGGGAGGGGATCCGCGCGCGCCCCGGACCCCGATGGCGCCTCCGAGGAAGGGCTGGGGGACTTCGGGCATGAGAGCTTCTACACGGCCGAGCGGCCGGACGGAGCGTACGGCCCCGGCCGCAGATGCGTGCCGCTGCTTCCGCCGGGAGGCGACCTGATCCTGGACGTCGTCGAGGGGGACGCCGCCGTGAAGTGGCTCGGATCAGGAAACACGGAGGTCACGTCGTGACTCAGCCACTCCAGGAAGCGACGCGCGCCGACATCGCGGCGATCGACATCGGCGACATCTGCACGCCCGAGTACACGGTCAAGCTCGAACGCATCAGGTACGAGGCCGCGCTGGTGCTGTCGCGCATCGCCATGCGGCACCTGTTCGCGACGGGCGAGGCCGTGCACGACCCGGAGGCGCCGCCGCCGTCCACCGGGCCGGAGCGGCAGCCGCACTTCTTCCGCAAGCGCCTGATCGAGTACCTCGCCGACCGCGGCGACCTGGTCCGCGACGGCTACGTCTACCGCCCCGCCCCGAGCTGGTACGGCGCGCGGCGACCCCCGGGGACGTCTGCCTCGCCGGGGTGTCGTCGCCGGACACGGCCACCATGGTCGCGCTGCGCGCCGTCGAGCCGGTGGCCGTCCTCGTCCCCGGCGCGGTGCCCGTGACCTGCGTCCCGAGGCCCCGGCCTGCCCGCGGCCTCGAACTTGAATCACTCATTATCTTTAATTGTTCATGTTTATTGGGGTATGTTGGGGTCATGACCGCATCCCAGCCCCCGACCACCGCCGAGGAGCTTCGAGGTGCCGGCCTGCGGGTGACGGCGGCCCGCGTCGCGCTGCTCGAAACCGTCCGAAACGGTGATCATCTCGGTGTCGAGGCGCTCACCTCGGGAGTGCGTGACCGCATCGGCCAGGTCTCCCTCCAGGCCGTGTACGAAGGTCTTCACGCGCTCACCACCGCGGGGCTGGTCCGCCGCATAGAACCGCCGGGCAGCCCGGCCCTGTTCGAGGGGCGGGTCGGCGACAATCACCACCACATCGTGTGCCGGTCGTGCGGTGTCGTCGCCGACGTCGACTGTGCGATCGGTGAGGCGCCCTGCCTGACCGCGTCCGACGATCACGGCTTCGCGATCGACGAGGCCGAGATCATTTATTGGGGCGTGTGCCTCAACTGTTCCACCGCCAGCTGATCCGGAAGGATTTTCATGACCGAGAACCACGACGCGACCGTCTTCGACCCGAAGAGCGGGGGTGCAGCAGGCGGTTGCCCGGTCGCGCACGACTCCGTGACCGCGCACGGCAGCGAGAGCGAGAACCCGGCCATCGACTCGCCGACCCCGAAGACCGGCGGTCGCCCGCACACGAACCGGGACTGGTGGCCCAACCAGCTCGACCTGTCGATCCTGCGCTCGCACTCCTCCAAGAGCACCCCGCTGGGGGAGGGTTTCGACTACGCCAAGCAGGTCGAGCAGCTCGACGTCGAGGCTCTCAAGCGGGACATCACCGAGGCCCTCACCACCTCGCAGGACTGGTGGCCGGCCGACTTCGGCCACTACGGCGGCCTGATGATCCGGATGAGCTGGCACGCGGCGGGCACCTACCGCATCCACGACGGTCGCGGCGGGGCCGGCGACGGCTCCCAGCGTTTCGCCCCGCTCAACAGCTGGCCCGACAACGCCAACCTCGACAAGGCCCGCCGCCTGCTGTGGCCGGTCAAGCAGAAGTACGGCCAGAAGATCTCCTGGGCCGACCTGCTCGTGCTCGCCGGCAACGTCGCCCTGGAGTCCATGGGGTTCAAGACCTTCGGCTTCGGTTTCGGCCGCGAGGACATCTGGGAGCCCGAGGAGATCTTCTGGGGCCCGGAGGACGCCTGGCTGGGTGACGCGCGCTACGTCGCCGACAACGAGATGACGCCGGACGTCGGCGCGGCCGAGATGGGCCTCATCTACGTCAACCCGGAGGGTCCCCGCGGCAACGCGGACCCGGCCGCGGCGGCGTACTTCATCCGCGAGACCTTCAGGCGGATGGCGATGAACGACGAGGAGACCGTCGCCCTCATCGCCGGCGGCCACACGTTCGGCAAGACCCACGGCGCAGCACCCGCGGACGGCCACGTGGGCCCCGAGCCCGAGGGCGCGCCGCTGGAGACGCAGGGGCTGGGCTGGCTGAGCACGTACGGCACCGGCAAGGCCGGTGACACGATCACCAGCGGTCTCGAGGTGACGTGGACCGACGTGCCGACCCAGTGGAGCAACCGTTTCTTCGAGATCCTCTTCGGCTACGAGTGGGAGCTCACCACGAGCCCCGCCGGCGCGAAGCAGTGGGTCGCGAAGGACGCCGAGGCGATCATCCCCGACGCCCACGACCCGTCGAAGAAGCACAGGCCGACGATGCTCACGACCGACCTGTCGCTGCGCGTCGACCCGGCGTACGAGAAGATCTCCCGCCGCTTCCTGGAGCACCCCGAGGAGTTCGCGCTGGCCTTCGCCAAGGCCTGGTACAAGCTGCTGCACCGCGACATGGGCCCGGTCAGCCGCTTCCGCGGGCCGTGGGTCCCCGAGCCCCAGCTCTGGCAGGACCCGGTGCCGGCCGTCGACCACGAGCTGGTGGGCGAAGACGACATCGCCGCCCTGAAGACCAAGGTCCTGGAGTCCGGCCTCACGACCGCCCAGCTGGTCTCCACCGCCTGGGCCTCCGCCGCGAGCTTCCGCTCCACCGACAAGCGCGGCGGCGCCAACGGCGCCAGGATCCGCCTGGAGCCGCAGCGGAACTGGGAGGTCAACCAGCCCGAGCAGCTGGCGACGGTCCTGGACACCCTCGAGGGCGTCCAGCGTGAGTTCAACGAGGCCGGCGGCGCGAAGATCTCGCTCGCCGACCTGATCGTGCTGGCCGGCTCGGCCGCCGTCGAGAAGGCGGCACGCGAGGCCGGCGTGACGGTGACGGTGCCGTTCCGCCCGGGCCGCACCGACGCCACCCAGGAGCAGACCGACGTCGAGTCCTTCCAGGTCCTCGAGCCCCGCGCCGACGGGTTCCGCAACTACCTGGCCGACGGCGTGAAGCTCCAGCCGGAGGTGCTGCTCGTCGACCGCGCCTACATGCTCAACCTGACGCCGCCGCAGATGACCGTCCTGGTCGGCGGCATGCGCGCTCTCGGGGCCAACGTCGGCGGCACCCGGCACGGCGTCCTCACCGACCGGCCCGGCGTGCTCACCAACGACTTCTTCGCCAACCTGCTCTCCCCGGGCACCCGGTGGAAGGCGTCGGAGTCCGAGGAGCACGTGTACGAGATCCGTGACGTGAACACCGACGAGGTGAAGTGGACCGCCACCGCGGTCGACCTCGTCTTCGGCTCCAACTCCCAGCTCCGTGCCCTCGCGGAGGTCTACGCCAGCCAGGACGCCTCCGAGAAGTTCGTGACGGACTTCGTGGCGGCCTGGACCAAGGTCATGGAGCTCGACCGGTTCGACCTCGCCTGATCCGTTCCCGCCCGACGAGCCCGGCCGAGCCACCACGCCCGGCCGGGCTCGTCCGTCGTCGCTCGTCCGTCACCGCCTCCCCGGCATCCGCGAGCGGCCGTTTCCCGAGAACGCCGCCGTCTCGGCGTGCCGGCCCGGGGCGGCTGTCCCCATCGCTCCCGGCGAAGGCGACACCGAGCCCGGTACGCCGGGGCGGGCCGCCCGGTGCCCCGCCCGCCGCCGGCGACCCGGCGGAGCGCTACCGGTCGTCGTCCTGCTCGACGGCGTTCCACAGGACGGCGCTGCTGCCGGTGATCTGGCTGCTGCGGGTGTCGAACGTCGCCTGACCGTCCACCGCGTCGTCGTCCTCGGCCGCCGTCACGGTGAGAGGCTGCGGGACGTCCCAGTCGTCCGGGGTGAAGGTCAGCGGCGGTCCGGCGGACAGGTCCGTGTCACCGGAGACCCGCGCGGTGCCCACGACGACGTTGCCCGGGGGCCGCCGGCTCAGCCGTACCTGGACGCTCGCCGTGCCGCCCTCGGGCACCGTGAGCCTGGAGGGGGAGACGAGGATCCGCAGCCGCTCGGGGGAGGGCGGGGTGGGGGTGGGGGAAGGGGTGGGGCTCGGCACCAGCTTGACCGTGCACGGCACACCGTTGAGGGCGAAGTCCGTCGGCGGCGGGTTGCCGCCGGTCCAGGACCCGTTGAAGCCGATGCCGAAGGTCCTCCCGGAGGGGATCGATCCGCCCCAGCTGGGATTCCTCGCGGTGACCAGCCGGCCGTCCTGGCTCCACTGCGCGCTGAAGCTGCTGGTGATCTGCTGGGTGCCGGGGAACGTGAAGGTCAGCGCCCAGCCCGAGAGCGGGTCCCCGGTGTTGGTGATGTCGATGTAGGCGGCGAAGCCACCCGACGAGGTACCCCAGGTGTGCGAGGTGTAGGTCACGGCGCAACCGGCCGCCGCGTCGGCGGCGGTGGCCGTGACCCCCATGACGGCCCCGGCCGCGAGGAGCACGGTGGCCCCGGCCGACGTCAGAACCCTCTTCCGTGACGAGCCCTTGCCGAATCTCACGAATGATCATCCTCCCGTTGGGACACCCCGTCGGCCGCCGTCCGTCCACGTCGGCGGTTCCAGGTTCGGACGGTTCTCGGAGGATGTACAGACACCGCCGGCGCCCGTGCGGTCATTCCTCCCGGAGTTCGTACGCGGCCCGGGAAAGGGCCTTTCAGACCTCGGGAAACGCCGCCCACGCACCCGCCGCCCAAGTGGGGCGGCAGGCGGGACCCATGAAAGATTCACGCGGCCCGGCGGCCCGGCGGCCCGGCCGGTGAGCCGCCGGTGCCCCGTGCGGCGGTCAGCGGGCTGTCTCCGCGCGGCGACCAGCGGGACGGGGGCGCGACCCGTCGCCTTTTGAGCGGTGGCGCCTGTGGTGAAAGGATGCCGGCATGACGTCGATCCGAAAGGGCGATGCCGCGTAGGCGCCCGAAGATCCTGCGCGCCGAGCGGTGGATCCCTCCCGAGAACGTGCCCGTCCGACGTATCCGGGGTGTGTCCGCCCGAACCCGGGCGGCTGTCCGCCGCGTCGAGACCGAGCACATGTGGCCCGACGCCGTGGCCGAGGCACTGAGCCGGTTCGCGCGGGTTTTCAAGCAGCCCGGCCGCTACCTGGATGCGTCCGAGGTCTGGGAACCCGGCCTTGAGATCGAGGATGCCAGAGATCGCCTGGAAGAGGTCATGCGGCGCCTGCCCGAAGGTGCCCGGGCAGATCTCGGCCGGTTGCTGGAGCGACTCGATCGCGAGCTCGAGCGGCGCACTCTGCCGGACCCGGTGCTGATGCGTGAATCGGCGAGTGATCACTGGTGGTGGTGGCGCCTTCGGGAGCGCTGACCGGCGCTCGCACGGCGCTCGCACGGCGCTCGCACGGCGCTCGCACGGCGCTCCACGGCGCTCGCACGGCGCTCGCACGGCGCCCGAGACAAGAAGGGCAAGGTGGTGCGTGACGAGCGGACGACCTCCAGGTCTCGATCGGCGGCCCGAAAGCGGCGCCGTCTCATGACAGCGGCTTACGTATCCCTGACGGGAGCGGCCACGGTGTTTCGTGACGATTGGAATGAGCCGGTGATTTCATCTCGCCCGGCCAGATGCCGTTCTGGGCTGTCCGTGTGACTGTCAACCGCGGAGCTCGGGTTGGCCGTCGACACGAACTCGGTCCGTTTCCTGGCGGCCTCACAGGAGGCGGCCAGTCCCACGTGGCCTACCCTTCGGTAGGACTGTTCCGCGAGAGCGTAGTAGGAGGAAGCCTCTTTCGGGTCGGCGCGCTCCTCGGCTGTCCGCGCCAGGCCCAGGAGCGCGTGGGATTCCCCGAGTTCGTTTCCTATCGCTCGGTAAAGGCGGTGGGAGTCCCGGTACGCCTCTTCTGCGTCCCGGGAGAAGCCGGCAGTCAGGCGGACGGTGGCCAGCCCCAGGAGCGCTCCCGCCTGACCGAGACGATCGTTGAGCTCCTGGTAAGAGGCGTAGGCGTCGGTGTAGGCGGTCTGAGCGGCGGCCGGCTCTCCGGCGAGACGGGCAAGGTCACCCAGGCTTTTCGCCGCGTTCGCGCAGCCGAGCCGGTAACCGATGGTCTCGCAAAGATCTAGCGCCTCCCGGTACTCCCGCCCGGCGGAGTCGAAGTCACCGAGTCGGAGCGCGATGTCCCCCAGACCGAAGGCCGCGTACGCTTGACCGAGGCGATATCCGACACGGACGTACACCGAGCGGGCCCTTCGGTAACCGTTCCGGGCGGCCTCGTGGTTGCTCCGCATGGCATCCAGGTCTGCGAGTCCTTTGGCGGCACCGGCCTCGCCCAAGAGGTCTCCCGACCTTGTGAAGAGGCGCTGGGCCACGCCGTAATTGTCTTCGGCTGCGGCGATGTCTCCTTGCGTCTTGGCCAGATATCCGAGCCCCTTGAACGCCTCGGCTTCCCCCGTGTCGTCGCCGGAGGACCGGGACAGCTCAAGTGCGTTCCGATAGGAGCGGCCGGCCCCCTCGTAGTCGTCCTGGAGGACGCGGAGGTCCCCAAGCCCCCTGAACGCGGAGGCCTGTCCTGCTGGATTCCCGGCCTTGGCGAACAGGGCGGCGGCATCGGTGTAGCGATCACGGGCCGTGGAGTGGTCGTCGCGCATGCGCGCGACGTCGCCCATGCCCTTCAGGGCTCGGGCGAGTTCCACCGAGAGGCTGTGCGGCTCGAGGAGGTTCGCTGCCTCCCGATAGATGGCCTCGGCCAGGTCGTATCGGCCGTGCAGGAAGTTCCGCGCGGCTTCGTCGAGGAGCCCGGTCACGGATTTCGCCGACTCAGCGGGCAACCGCGTCCTCCCTGGTCCATCTGCCCTTGCGCAGGGCGGGCAGCCACAGGACGAACGCCGCGATCGGCACCGCCGCGTACCAGGCCACGCCGCCCGACGACCCGAACCGGTCGATCAGCCACCCCATGGCCAGGTAACCGAGTCCGATCAGAGCGGACTCGATAAAAGTGATCACTGAGAGCAGGCTTGCCCGGAATCGGGAGGGAACCGCCTCGTTGAAGACGTTGTCGATGACGACCGCGGTGATGTCGGGGACACCGATCACCAGAAGGAAGAGGCCGGCGGTCAGCCAGGGGTTCCCCACCCCGGTCAAGGCCAGGCCGGCCGCCAGGGCCAGGACCGTCAGCGGGACGAGGGCGCGCAGGGGGATCCACTCGGCGGCACGCACAGCGAGCAGCGGGGTGGTTCCGCTGACCAGATAGGCGACGGAGATGACCAGCGCCACGAGCGCGGTCGGAGCGCCCTGGTCGCTCAGGCTTCCCTGGGTGAAGATGAAGTACGGAGTGGTCGTCGCGTGCATCAGTCCCGACACGATGACGAGGCTGGCCAGCCGGGGTGTGAGGATCGACATCAGGGCGCCCCGCCGGGACGGGACGGGATCGTGTGATCCTTCGTCCTCGGCCTCGTCCGTCTCCGCTCCGCGTAGTTCCGGGACGCGGGTCAGCAGGAGCACCGCAGCCAGGATCAGCGCGCAGCCTGAGACGGAGTAGACCAGTTCCCAGGAGAATCGCTGGAGAAAACCTCCCAGAGCGATGGCGAGTCCCATGGTGGTCGCTCCGAATGCCGCGTACCGGGACTTGACGCGGAGGTACTCCGTCTTCAAGCCGCGCTGCCGGAGCAGGTCGTAGAGGAGCGCGGTCTCGGCTCCCGAGACGCAGGCGAATGCCACGCCCTGCAGCAGGAACAGGCCGAGGAACACCGGGAACCCGCCGGGAAGGAGGATCTGGCCCAAGACGCACAGACCGCTGAGGAACTGCCCGATCACGATACTGGACCGCCGGCCGAACCGGTCGGCCAGAATCCCGGTCGGGATCTCCGCCAGCGCGCTGGACAGGTAGAGGACGGTCTGCAGCAGGGCGATCTGCGCGGCGGAGAACCCCTGGTGCACCAGGTACAGCACGAAGACGCCGCGTTGCAGCAGCGTGTTGCTGAGCACCGCGTAGACGTAGAAGGGAAAGACGATCCGCTGGGCGAGAGCGGCCGGAGGATCCGCCGGAGCGGTGCGAAGAGGACCGGTCATCAGACGGCTTGCCCTGGCTGAAGAAGTGATTTCACCCTGAGGTAGGCCTCCCGGTCGGATCCGGTCTCGCTGAATGCGCCCGAGACCAGGAACGGAACGATATCTGGAGAGAAACCGAATCTCACTCCCAGGTCCTCGTACATTCGGGCCATCCCTGGGATGAACATCGCGGGAAGCGCGTCATGGCGCCACAGCCGGGGCAGGACGAGGGATGCCTCGAAACCGGTGCACGCCGCCTGGTACGAGCTCTCCCCGACGCTCTCTTCCACCGACATGGAGCCGATCGGCCGGCGCGTCGGGTCGAAGGGGTGCTCATAGCGGTCCTCTGCGCCGAGGAGGTCGTCGGCCACGATCCTGGCGATGAGAGGCGAGTTGTGGAAGCCGTCCCTGTAGGTGCCGGTGGCGATGTAGAGACCTTCGAGCGGTCCCCGTCCGAGGAGCGGATAGGTGTCCAGCGACACCGGGCGGTTCCCGATCCGCCACTCGTCGATCTCCGCGAAGGAGAACGAGTGATTGAGCTGATCGATCGCGCACTGCAGGAGGAAGTGGGACAGGCCGGCGGAAGTGCGGGTGCGCGGCTCCGCGAAGATCAGGTTGGTGGCGCCCACATAGTCCCGGCCGTCGGGCATCGGGATCGCGTGCAGGCCGCAGGAGCCGGCCCGGGTGACACTGCGGACGACATGGTCGAAGGGTCGCGCGTTCGGCCGATGCGTGATCAGCGAGATACCGGCGCCGGCGAAGACCGGCTGGACGTCCGCCGGGTCCAGCACCGTGTCGAGGATCGGTGTGGTGAACGCGCCTGCCGCCACCACCACCGTGTCTCCGCTCCAGGACTCGCCGTCGGCCGTGAGCACGCCGGTCACCCGATCGGCTGTCCGGATCAGTGCCTTCACCTCCCCGTCCACGAAGGCGACACCCCGGGCCACGAGCGCGGCCGTCAGCGTCGAGTAGAAGGATCCGCTCTCGACGGCCCCCTCGTCAGGCAGGAACAGAGCACGCAGAGGCCGGGCGGACGGGGTGGGGGCCAACCCCGCGATCTTCCGGGGGTCGGTGACTTCGTGCGTCGCTCCGAACTCGGCCGCTGCGGCGATCATCGCATCGAAGTTCTCGGAATCGAGATCTCCCGACACGGTGTTCTCCAGCACGACCGTGCCGTCCTTCGTCGGGACGGGAGGCAGGCCGCCGGCCTCCTCGACCCGGTCGAGCCAGGTCGGCCAGAGGGCCAGGGAGTCCCGGCACATCGCGAACTTCGCCCGGGACGCTTCGCTGATCAGGGTGTATTTGGTGACCTCGGCGAAACAGTTCAACATCGCCCCTGAAGCGGATGTTCCAGCCCCCGTCCGAGATCTTGGTCCCACGATCGAGATACGGGTCGATGGGCTTCTTCGAATCAACTCGAAGGCCGCCGAGAGTGCCAGGATTCCATTTCCTGCGAACAGGACATCCGAGGAGTTCACCCAGCAGATCTATCGCACGAGGGTGTTCGAGTCAAATGTTTTATGTATTGACTGTGTCCGCGACAGATTGCTACCGTCCCGAACGGTTATAGGCGGAGGAGTCGCCGTGCGGCGGTTCCCGCTTTTACTACAGTGGGAAGAAGGAGCTGAACATGGAAAAGGGCATGGAGAAGGACACCGTCGAGCAGGTCGGTGACCGTGAGTCCGTCGAGCTGCGCTTCACCGACCTGAGCAGCCCGGACATGGTGGCGGGCCTCGCCCGCCGCTGCTAGAGGTTCAGCCTCCTGCGGCATGCCGCAGGAGGCATTTTCAATGTGCCAGCTGGAAAGCATTGGAGATCTTGTCTTGAGGATCCAGGCCCGCCCGGTACAGGTTGTTGACGCAGGCGACGACTCATGCCTTGAAGACTTCGGCGAGCCGGTGCTGTTCCGTGGAATGCAGCGTGGATGGCCTGCGGGCACCTCTTGGAGTGCTGATTTCTTCGCAGAGCGCTACGGCGACGCGCCGGTCCCGGTGCGCAGCTATCCCCCAGGTTCGGAATATGAGTTCAGTGTCGAGCGGGACACACTGGGTAATTATTTGAATTACTGGCGGGAGACCGATCCCGACCCGGACTGCGCGGGGCGTCGCCTCTACCTGGCCGAGTGGAACTTCACCCGCGATTACCCCGAGCTTTCGGATTTCTTCCAGATCCCCGCGCTCTTTTCGGACGACTGGATCGATCGGCTCCCCGAGCAGGTGAGGTTCGGGCGCATGTGGCTGTTCTTCGGGGAACCGGGGTGCTCGACCGGACTGCACACGGACACGTTCTCCACCAGTGCCTGGCTAGCCATGATCTTCGGACGCAAGGCGCTGCGTCTCCTCCACCCCTCCCGTTCCGGAGCCCTGGCCAGGGGGGACAGCCTCTGGGATGAGAAGACGCTGTCGAGGATCCTGCCGGACGGGGATACCGGCCTGCTCCTGGAAGTCGTCCTCGGTCCCGGGGAGACGCTGTACATTCCGGGCGACTGGTACCACGAGGTGCGCAACCTCGACCGCAACCTCATGCTCACCGCCAACTTCGCCGAAGAACGGAGGCTGCTTTCCTTCCTCGAGCGGTTCGAGTCCCGGCTCACCGAGCCGCTGACGCGGCTGCGCGAGCTTCGGAACGAGCACGTACGCAGATGGCGGGAGCGGGAGTGCCGCACCAGTGAGCTGGACAGCGCGGAGTTCCGGGACCGTCAACTGGTGTGGACGGACGAGGTGACCGCGGGCTTGACGGATTACCGTCGGACGCTGACCGGCCTTGGACACTGATCTGATCAGGATGGCGTTCGACTCCATGCCGGAGACCCTTGCCCCGTCCCTGCTCGCCGACCATAGCGGTCTTCAGTTGGCCGCCCTCACCACGCTGCCCCTGCTGGCCTCGAACCGGCCCGGCGAATCCCCCGTCCAGGTAGGGGCCGTCGACCACGCCGTCGATGACGGGTTCCGGTACAGGTTCACCGTTCGCCGAGGGTTGCGACGACGGGACGGAAGCGCGCTGACCGCTGCGGACTACCGGGACGCGCTGGTCCGCGCGGCCGGGTCCGGAACGGTCGTCGGCTACTGGCTGCGGAACGTCCGCCGGGTCGACGTGGCCGGTCGAGACGTCCTGGAGATCCACCTGCACACCCCGGACTTCGGGTTCCCCGGCCTGCTCGCACTGCCCGGGCTGGCCCCGGGAACGGATCTGCACGAAGGCGCGGGCCGGTACCGGCTGGTCAGAGCCACCCCGCGCGTGCTCGCACTCGAGCCGACCGGCAACCTGGCGGACGAACACCCGCGTCGCCGAATCGTCGTCCGCAGGCTCAAAAGCCCTGACCTGAACGTGGCACGTTTCGTATCCGGTGAGATAGACGTGACCTCCGACACCGCGTTTCCGTACGCGCGGCTTCCGGAGTTCCGGGGCGGAGAGGAACTCCAGGTCCGGCAGATCGGCGTCTTCGTCGCCTTGTGCTTCGAAGGAGACCTCGCCGGCGACTCAGGCCTCCGCGTGCGGCGGGCCGTACACCGGGCCCTGATGGAACCGCCCCTGGAGGATCTGCTGCCGGGACCGCTGCTGAGGACGTCCGGCTTCCTGCCTGCATCCGGCTTCGACGCGGCGTACGCGCTCGCGGTGAACCGGCGGACCGCCGCGCCGTCCTCACGCCCCGTTCGTCCGGGAAGGAGCTATCGCCTCCTCTACGACACCTACTACCCGAACAAGGAGATCGCCAGGGCGGTGGCGTGCGTTCTCCGCGACGCGGGGATGAACATCCGCCTGGTACCGGACCGGTACGAGAGGAGAGCCGAGTCCGGAGAGCTCCGGCTGAACCTGTTCCGGGCCATGCGCGGAGACCTGCTGGGGGTTTACCGCGGGCTGGCCTTCCTCGATCTCGTCCGTGCGACGAACCTGTTCCCCGCTTTCGACAAGACCTTGTACGCGTTCGACGCCCGCCCGCACCACCTCGCCGAGGCACGACGTGCGGCGGACGAGCTCGACACGATGATCGCGGACAGGGCGGTCTGCGTCCCGATCGCCGAGGTACCCGGGATCTGCCTGGCCCGGTCCGCCCGTCTTCCCTGGGAGTGGTCCGCATGCTCACTGAGCTGAGAGAGAAATTCCCCGTCGGCATGATGCTCACCGAAGAGGTGACTGTCACCTCGGACGAGGAGGGAACTCTCACCTTTCACGGCGAGCGCGGGTTCCGGGTCGACGGCGGGGGCGAGGGGCTCGCGGGTTGGGTCAGGGAGCTCGTTTCCGGCGTGTCCTGGTACGACCTCGACAGGGCTGAGGACCGCCACCCCGAGCTCCTGCGCGAACTGGCGGCTCGCGGCATGCTCGTCGCCAAGCCGCCGACGGACGAGCCCGGCCAGCTCACCCGGCAACTGCGCTGGCTCGCTCACCGCAGCTCCCGCCCGGACGAGCCGCAGGCGACGATCGCCGCGCATCGGGCGGTGATCCTGGGCTGCGGGGGTATCGGATGCCTGGCGGCGACACACCTGGCCGCGATGGGCGTGGGGGAGCTGGCGCTCGTGGACCACGACCTCGTGGAGATCACGAACTTCAACCGGCAGCTGACCTACCGGCGCTCAGACCTCGGCAGGCCCAAAGCCGAGGCGCTCGGCGACTTCCTCGCCGAGCGCTACCCGGCCACCGAGGTCTCGACTCTGAACGCCTTCGTGGACACCCGGGCCGCGTTGGAGGACAACGGCCTGGTGGGCGGTTCGGGCACGACGTTGTTCTGCTGCGCGGACCGCCCCGCGGGGACGCTCTCGGCTCTGGTGGCACGGGTGGCGCGCGAGCACGGGACCCCCGTGCTCTTCGCGGCCGCAGGACTCACCGAGGCCGCGGTGGGGCCGCTGCTCACCGCGGACGGCACCGTGCCGTTCACGGAAGAGATGGATCGGGTGGGCACGGTTGCCGGCCGATCGGTCCACGATCCGATCATGGGTGCCTCCCTCGCCCCGGTGAACACCGTGGCGGCTGCCTGGATGGTCTTCGCGTGGCTGAACGGAGTGATCCTGCGGCGTCCGGAAGGGACGGCCGATCGCAGGCTCGTCCTGGACCTGGAACGCCCTGGCGTGCGTGAGGAGAGGACCTGGAAGTGAACTTTCCCCCCGTGGAAGTGCGGTACGGCAGATGGGACGCCCCGCTGTCGGGAAGCGCACGAGAGCTGAGGGACCTTTTCGGCGTGGACACCGCGTACAAGGGCGTCACCGTTGCCTCTGTCGAACTTCGGCTCGATGGGATCACATTGATCACCGGCTTCAGCGGTACCGGGAAATCGAGCCTGCTGCGCGAGTTGCGGCGCACCGGACGGGTGCGGACCATTGAAGATCTTCCTGAGATCGGTCCGCGCGACCGGGTCATCGACCTGTTCGACGGCGAGGTCCGGCGGAACGTCTCATGGCTCGGCCGGTTCGGCCTGGGCGAGCCGCGGCTGATGATGTCCAAGCCCGAGCACCTGTCCGAGGGACAGTTCCACCGGCTTACCCTCGCCCGGCTCGCCCGGCTCGCCCGGCTCGAAGGCGCGGTGATCGCGGTCGACGAGTTCTGCTCCACCCTCGACCGGACAACGGCCCGGGTCATCGCACACGGTTTCCAGAAGGCATGCCGAACCACGGGGGTCGACGCCGTCGTGGCGACGGCCCACGACGATCTCGCGGAGTTCGTGTGCCCGGACGACCATGTGCATCTGGACTTCGACGGCGGGGTGGTGCGGTTGCCGCCGCCGGGCCCGGGACTCGCCCGGTGGATCGCCGAGGAGTTCACCGAGGGCCGGGGGGACCGCGCCGACTATGACCGTCTCGCCTCGTACCATTACCGGTCCGACGACGAGCGATGGATCGACTGGGACAACCTGGTCACCGAGGTCCGCACGGTGAAGGCCGGGGACCGGATCGCCGCGGTGAAGGTCTTCTGCCGGCCGTTCCCCCAGGGGTTCGAGATCTTGCCCACCCTCAAGGCGATCAACGCCCGGCTGCTCAGCCAGGAGCGGGTGATCGTCCATCCGGCCTTCCGCGGGCTCTCGCTCAACTCCCTGATGTGGCCGAGCGAGGGGGGCGCGAAAACGCTGGTGGCGCAGTCGGCCCTGGGAGCCTTCTTCCCTTTCAACCTCCGGGTCGGCTATCGCAGGGTGGACCACCCGTCGGAGTCACCGGCCCCAGCCCAGCTCGCCATGGTGTCGGCCCTGCAAAAGTTCGATCCGGATGTCAACCTCAACTCGGTCGAAGCCGTTCGGAGACTGCTCGTGGAGCTGGACGACAGGCAGGTGGAGCGGATTCGGGCCTTGGTGGCGACGGCCCTCGAGGACTGCACTTGCCGGCAGATCGAGTTCCTGGCGGAGCTCGCGGACGTCGAGCCCCTGCCCTCCGACCTGGAGTCGGTACGCGAGATCGTCGGCAGAGCCGTGCGAGCGGCCGACCGGGACGGCCTCGCCCTGTTCGTGGAGACGGCGGCACCGTTCCGGATGGCCGGGTTCGTTCGTCCATGAAGGCTGCGGCGGATGAGCTGTGCCTGCGGCTCCAGCGACTGCGGGACAGGAACGGCATAGCGATCGAGATCTTCGCGGAGTCCGCCAGGGAGCGGGCGTACCGCTTGGCGGGCGGTGTGCTCGAAAGAGAGCCGGAAGAGGCCAGGGAAGGGTTCGCCATCACGGTGGACCACTGCGGGAAGACGTCCGGGCTCGGTGCGAACGGGCTGTCCACCGCGCATGTCCAGGGCGGACTCGCCGCGGTATCGGCCAGGGCCGGCGTCCAGGCGCTGGGCTCTTCGCGGCTGGTCGGCCTGCTTCAGCGCGTCCTCACCGAATGGCGATCCGACCTTGTCGGGTTCTCGCCAGGCTGGGAGAGAACATGTGCGGATCTTCTGCTCTCAACGGAAGGCGCAGCCGGCGCGGCCCTCAGCGGGTTCAAAGCAGATTACTCCGGATCCCTGCGGTCCTTCCTGACCCTTGGGCCGTACGGCTGGCACCGTTCTTCCCCTCAGGAGCACCACCTCCTCGAATGCCGGGCGATGGCCGGGCCGGCCAATGGGTACAGGCGTGCCGGAACACGTGACCGGTCGCGATGGACGCGGTGGGCCGATCAGGCCGTGGCGCACGCAGCCGAGGCAGGAAGGGTCGCCAGAGCCAAACGCGACGCTCCCGCCGTACGGGAGCGACGGATGGCTGTCGTCGCGGCGAGCGGCTCCAGCGGAGCACTCGCCCATGAGCTTCTCGGCCACCCGCTGGAGAGCGATGTGGCGTCCAGCGGAGCGGCAGGCGTGAAGTGGACGGCCGGAGACCAGATCTGCCCCCTCCCGCTGAACGTCTTGGATGATCCGTTCGTGCCGGATGGGTGGGGCAGCTACACCCACGACGACACCGGTCATCCTGCCTTTCGGAGAAGAGTCGTCCAGGACGGGGTGGTCACCTGCCACATCGACGGTGCCGGCAGCCGGAGACGGCAGTCCTTCCGGTGGCAGCCCATACCTCGAATGAGCAATCTTTGCGTGGAGGCGGGGCCGGATCGCGCGGACAGCCTCCTCGCAGGAGCGGGTGAGGGCCTCTACCTGGTGCGGCTCGGCGCGGGCAAGGTATCGGACGACGGCCGGTTCGCCGTCGGAGTCGCCGAGGCCTACCGGATCCGGAACGGAGCGCTCGCGGAGCAGGTCGCTGACTGCGTGGTCGAAGGCCGCGTGGCCGAGACGATCTCACACATCGAAGGGATCGGAAACGATCCGGCGATGGGGAGCCCCGCTGCCTGCGGCAAGTTCGGCCAGGACATCCCGGTCGGCGACGGCGGTCCCACCCTGCTGATCACAGGACTGACGGTCCGCCCGGGCTCCCTGTGACGTCGCCCGGGCTTCGAAGCGTATGTAAGGATCTCGGTTGATGGGACATCTTGAGGCTTCGCACATCGAGTACTACCTGCCGGACGGGCGTCTGCTCTTGAACGACGTGTCGTTCCGGCTGGGTGAGGGTGCGACGGCGGCGATGGTGGGCCCCAACGGTGCAGGGAAGACGACCTTGCTGCGACTGCTGTCGGGCGAACTGCAGCCGCACGGCGGCACCGTCGCCTCCAGCGGCGGCATAGGTGTGATGCCCCAGTTCGTTGGCTCGGTGCGAGACGAGCGGGCGGTTCGCGACCTGCTGGTGTCGGTGGCGCCACCACGCATCCGGGAGGCCGCGGCCGCGGTCGACTCCGCGGAGTACCGGGTGATGACGGTGGACGACGAACCCGCGCAGATGGCCTATGCCCAGGCCCTCAGCGACTGGGCCGAGGTCCAGGGTTACGAGGTGGAGGCGGTCTGGGACATCTGCACCATGGCCGCCTGTGGAACGCCCTACGACAAGGCGCAGTTCCGTCTGGTGCGGACCCTGTCGGGCGGAGAGCAGAAGCGGCTGGTGCTGGAGGCCCTGCTGCGTGGCCCCGACAGCGTCCTCCTGCTGGACGAGCCCGACAACTACCTCGACGTCCCCGGTAAGCGGTGGCTGGAGGAGCAACTGGAGGCGACCCGTAAGACAGTGCTGTTCATCTCGCACGACAGGGAGCTATTGGCCCGTGCCGCCCGCCGGATCGTGGCGGTGGAACCGGCCCCGTCGGGCTCCACGGCCTGGGTGCACGGCCGTGGGTTCGACACGTTTCACGAGGCGCGGGAAGCCCGCTTCGCCCGGTTCGAGGAGCTGCGGCGGAGTTGGGATGAGAAGCACGCCCAGCTCAAGCGTCTGGTGGTGGACATGCAGCAATACGCCTCCCGCAGTGAGGAGATGGCCTCGCGTTATCAGGCGGCCAAAACCCGGCTGCGCAAGTTTCAGGAAGCGGGACCGCCCCCGGAACCGCCACGCAAGCAGGAGATCCGGATGCGGCTGCGCGGCGGCCGCACCGGCGTGCGCGCGGTGGTGTGCGAGAACCTGGAGCTGACCGGCCTCATGAAACCGTTCTCCCTGGAGATCTTCTACGGCGAGCGGGTCGCCGTCCTGGGCTCCAACGGCTCGGGCAAGTCGCACTTCCTGCGCCTACTGGCCGATGGGAACGTCGCTCACACCGGCACGTGGAAACTGGGTGCCCGAGTGAATCCCGGCCACTTCGCCCAGACCCATGCCCACCCCGAACTGATGGGCCGCACCTTGACCGGCATCCTGTGGGACGAGCACGCCAGGGACCGCGGCGGCGCGATGTCGGCCCTGCGCCGCTACGGCCTGGATCGCCAGGGCGACCAGCCCTTCGACAAGCTCTCAGGCGGCCAGCAGGCCCGCTTCCAGATCCTCCTGCTGGAGCTGGCCGGCACCACCGCTCTCCTCCTGGACGAGCCCACCGACAACCTCGACCTCGAATCCGCCGAAGCCCTCCAAGAAGCTCTGGAATCGTATGAAGGAACTGTCCTGGCCGTCACTCACGACCGCTGGTTCGCTCGTTCCTTCGACCGCTACCTGGTCTTCGGCTCCGACGGCAACGTCCGGGAGACCCCTCGTCCGGTCTGGGACGAGCGCCGTGTGGAACGCCCCCGCTGAACCCGTACCGCTCCGGAAGTCATCGCAAAGAGCTTGACCTGCGGGTTGGCCCGACATGCCGATACGGGCAAGACCGGTCCTCGATCTACAACGAACGTCACCGCGCTCGGTGCCGGCCGACGTATGCCGATCACCACGACGGTCAGCGACCGCACCGGTCCCGCGCGCGGCGGCCGCCCGATCAGGACGAGCGGGCCGTCGTACTGTTCCAGGGCCGGGGCGAACGCCGAAAGGCGCTCGACGGGCCGGTCGACGAGTGCCACCGAGCCGCGTGGCCGCTTCGGAGAACTCCCGCCTCAGGCCCGGTGCCATGAATCTCGAAGCGGTACAGGCGGCCCGGCGAGGCCTTCGGCCGCGGTCCTCCCATGCCCGTCCGCGGGGCCTGACCTGAGGGAACGGCAATGAACGATCTTCCGTGTGCCGGGTCCGTGCCCGCGAGCGGACAATCGGCGGCCCGCTGCGCGCCAAGACTCTGCCCGGTCCGAGAAATCGCAGGTCAGACAGGGGGTGAATAGTAGGGCGCCTGGGACTCGAACCCAGAACCTACGGATTAAAAGTCCGCAGCTCTAACCATTGAGCTAACGCCCCGCAGGTGACAGCGTACCGAGGATAGTGTCCACTAACGTCCGTCGCCAGGCCCATTCATGGTCACCTGTTTGCGGAACGGCAGGTGGAGGGCCGGGGCGGCTCCTAGAGTGGCGGGCATGACGAGCTCGGGGCCTGAAACCGTCCGCGGCGCCCATGTCTCCACTGTCTCCACCGTCTCCACACGGCAAGGGTATGTCGTGGTGGACGTGGAGACCACCGGATTCTCCCCGTCGAGGGGCGACCGGATCTGCGAGATCGCGCTGGTCTCGCTGGACGCCCGGGGCGAGACCGTCGACGAGTGGCACTCGCTGGTCGATCCCGGCCGTCCCACCGGGGCCGTGCACGTCCACGGCATCACCGGCGCCATGGTCATGGGCGCGCCGGTGATCGAGGAGCTGCTGGACGAGATCTGGCGGCGGGTAGCCGGGCGGGTCCTGGTGGCCCACAACGCCTCCTTCGACCTGCGTTTCCTGCGGCAGCTCCCCGGCAGCGAATGGGTGAGCCAGGCCCTGTGCACGCAGAAGCTGGCCCCCGGTTTCCTGCCGGACGGCAGGTGGACGCTGGCCGCGTGCTGCGAGCGCGCGGGCATCCCGCTCACCCGCGCCCACGCCGCCCTGGCCGACGCCCGCGCCACCGCCGAGCTGCTCCGCTTCTTCCTGGCGAGCGGCGCCTCCTGGGAGGACGAGCTCCGCAGGGCGGCCGAGACCCCCGGGTGGCGGCCGTCCGGCCTGCCCCAGAGGCTTCCCCGCCCGCGCTGACCGGCCGGCGGTGAGGTGGACACCGCTCCCGTAGGGGGGCGGGGGCGCGGGGGCCACGGCCGGCGGGGTCAGCGATAGGCGGCGATGCCGGTGAGCGCCTCGCCGAGCACCAGCGTGTGGATCTCCTGGGTGCCCTCGTAGGTCAGCACGCTCTCCAGGTTGTTCATGTGCCGGATCACCGGGTACTCCAGCGTGATGCCGTTGCCGCCCAGGATGGAGCGTGCCTGGCGGGCGATGTCCAGGGCGGCGCGGACGTTGGCGAGCTTGCCGAAGCTCACCTGACGCGGCGTGAGGGTCCCGGCGTCCTTGAGGCGTCCCAGATGCAGGGCGGTGAGCTGCGCCTGCCCCAGCCCGACGTACATCCAGGCGAGCTTCTCCTGGGTCAGCTGGAAGCCGCCGATGGGCCTGCCGAACTGGACGCGGGACGTGGAGTAGTCGACGGCCGTCTCCAGGCAGGCGCGGGCGGCGCCGACCACGCCCCAGACGATGCCGAAGCGCGCCTCCGAAAGGCACGACAGCGGGCCCTTGAGCCCTCGCACGCCCGGCAGCACGGCCGACGCGGGCAGGCGGACGTCGTCGAAGAAGAGCGAGGAGGTCACCGAGGCCCGCAGCGACATCTTCTTGTGGATCTCCGGGGCGGTGAGGCCGGGAGTGCCGGCCGGCACCACGAAGCCGCGGACGCCCTCCTCGGTCCGCGCCCAGACCACGGCGACGTCGGCGATCGAGCCGTTGGTGATCCACGTCTTCGAGCCGTTGAGGATCCAGTCGCCCGAGGCGTCCTGCTCGGCGTGGGTACGCATGCCCGCCGGGTCGGAGCCGTGGTCGGGCTCGGTCAGGCCGAAGCAGCCGATCGCCTCGCCCGCGGCCATCCGGGGGAGCCACTCCTCCTTCTGCTCGTCCGAGCCGTACTTCCAGATCGGGAACATCGCGAGCGAGCCCTGCACGGACACGAACGACCGCAGCCCGGAGTCCCCGGCCTCCAGCTCGCGGCAGGCCACGCCGTAGGAGACCGCGTCCAGGCCCGCGCAGCCGTACCCGTCCAGGTGCATGCCCAGCAGGCCGAGCGAGCCGAGCGCCGGGGCGAGCTCGCGGGCGGGGAAGGCGGCCTCCTCGAACCAGTCGCCGACATGCGGGAGCACCCGGTCGGAGACGAGGTCCCGTACGGTGTCGCGGATGAGCCGCTGCTCCTCGGAGAGCTCGTCGTCGATGCGCAGGAGATCGTCCATGGTGTCCCTCTCTCGTCGGCCCTGTCAGGGTATTGCGGTCCCGGGCGGGGTGCATGTCAGGGTCGTGCCAGGGGGAATCCCGATGTGACGGCGCCCTCTGACCGGGCATTCTCGATATATGAACGAAAACCACTTCTCAGGCGTCAAGAAGCTCCAGCGGACCAGGGACGGGCGCATCGTCGCCGGTGTGGCCTCCGGCCTCGGACGGTACGTCGGTGTCGACCCCAACATCATCCGCGCGGTCCTGGCCGTCGCCACCTTCTTCGGGGGGCTCGGCGTGGCCGTCTACGCGATCGGCTGGGTGCTCCTGCCCGAGGAGGGCCGGGAGAGGTCGGTCCTGCAGGACGCGATCGACAAGAACAAGGACAACCCGATCTGGCTGGACGCCAGGGCCAAGGCCGAACAGAGCTGGGCCAAGGCCACCAACCGGCACGCCGGGCCGCACACCGGGTCGCACGCCGGGCAGGACTACCCGACCCACCAGGAGCCCTTCCCTCCCGCCCCCGACCCCGTCGTCTCCCCGACGCCCTACCAGGCGCCGAGGCAGGGCGACGACCCCCGCTTCCAGGGGTGAGTCAGGTGTCCGCCTCCGCGCGGACCCTCTCGATGATCTCCCTGCGGGACCGCCTCCAGAGCACGGTCAGCGCGGCCGACGTGATCAGTCCGGCCGCGCCGGCCAGTGCCACCACGTTCTCGGGGCCGAGGTGGTCGGCCGCGACCCCGCCGGCCAGGATGCCGATGCCCTGGGAGGCCAGCAGGCCCGACTGGACGAGCCCGAAGGCCTGGCCGCGCTGCCCCGCAGGCACGCACTGCACGAACGCGGCGTTGGCCGCGAGCTGGTAGGCCCCGCCCAGACCGGAGACGAACCAGAGCAGCAGGACCACGACGAGCGGCGGCCTGACCGCGCAGACCATCAGGGGCGCGCAGGTCAGCATCGCCATCCAGCCCATCGACCGCAGCCGGTTCGACGGGCTGACGTAGCGGCTGAACAGGAACGCGCCGACGACCGTCCCGGTGGGCATGGCGGCCATCAGCAGGCCGGTCACCAGGGAGAGACGCCGGGGATCACCGGTCAGCTCGTCGGCGTACGGGGTCGCGATCCCCTCGGGCAGCACGTAGAAACCGCAGAGCCACGCGAAGAGCACCAGCGTCCGCAGCCGGGGGTCGCCGAAGACCAGCCTGGCGCCGGCCCGGGTCATCCTCCACATCGAGGGCCGGTTCTCGTCGGCGGGGACGGGCGCGGGACGCCGCCGCACCCCCGAGACGATGATCAGGGCGGAGGCCAGGTAGGTGGCCGAGTCCAGGGCGAGCGCGCGGTACGGGCCCATGCTCATGATCAGGACGCCGCCGACGGCGAAGCCCAGCATCTGCGCACCCTGGTTGGTCATGTTCTGCAGGGCCGAGCCCGCGACGTAGCGGTCGCCCGCCAGCAGCTCCGGCAGCAGGGCCGCCCGCGCCGCCGAGAACGGCGCGCTGAGCAGCACCACGCAGAAGACCAGCACGCACAACGTCGCGAACGAGGCCCCCGGGACCGCCATGAGCCCGACCAGGACGGCCCGCAGCAGATCGCAGGCGATCATGACGCGCCGCCGGGCGTAGCGGTCGGCGAGACCCGCGAGCAACGGCCCGCCGACGATCGGCGGCAGGTAGGTCAGGGCGTAGACCGACGCGGTCGCCAGGGGGGAGTCCGTCCGCTCGAAGACGAGGACGGACAGGGCGACCCGCGAGAGCTGGTCGCCGAGGAGGGAGAACCCCTGGCCGATCCAGAGCGCGCGGAACTCCCTGACGGCGATGACCTCGCCATAGGTCGCTCGGCGTTCCGCCGGACGGCGGTGCCGACCGGGTAGTCGGCCGGACTTGGTGGCCGCCATAGGACTCCGCTGAGTTCGCAGGCACACTGACTGTGGGTGGTCGCTGTGTGACCTACCGTGCCTTCTGCGGGGCCGCCGCGCAACCGAAAGCAATCAAGCGCATGCAAACCGTAACGATAAGCGGTGACATTTCGAGAACAGCCGTATTTGGTATGAGTTTCGGGGGTACCTACCAACCCAGCTCGTGCAACCGGTCATCATCGATCCCGAAATGGTGAGCGATCTCGTGAACGACGGTTATCTGTACCTCCTCGACGACCTGGTCCTCGGTGTCGCACATCGCGCAGATCGGCCCCCGGTAGATCTCGATCCGATCGGGTAACACCCCCGCGTACCAGTCCCCTCGCTCCGTGAGTGGAATACCGGTGTAGAGACCTAGAAGCCCTGGTTCGGGCGGATCGTCCACGACGACCAGCACCACGTTGTCCATGACCTTCGTCAGCTCGGGGGGGATGGTGTCCAGAGCCTCGGCCACGAGTTCCTCGAACTTCTCCCGCGAGATCTCGATCACACACGTCATTCTGCCCGCGTATCCGGGGGTAGGGGTGGAGGCGCATGAAACTCACTGATCTGACTCCCCGGGCCCGCCGTCTCGCCGGCGGGCGCATCGGCCGCGGCCTCGCGCGCACCGTGGCCGTCGCCGCCGTCGCCCTGGCCGGCGCCTGGCTCGGCATCATGCTCGGCGGGACCGTACGGGCCAACGTCGGGCCGGTGGAGCTGGGCATGGCCGCGGAGCCCTCCTGGAGCGGCGAGACCGTCGTGGACGCCCACCCCTTCGGCACGCTCCTGTTCGACACCCACAGCGCCCCGGTCGGCCTGCGTGTGACCCTGGAGAACATCAACCCCGACCGGGCCCGGGGCTTCCTGGACGACCCCAGGTACTCCGCGGACCGGCTCCCCGCGCTCCTGGAGGAGGAACTGGGCGCCGGGGTCAGGACGCTGATCCTGCGCGCCGCGTTCTGCGGCCTGGCGGGCGCCCTGGTCGCGTCCCTGGTCGTCTTCCGCCGGCCGGGACCGGCCCTGGCCGGCCTGCTGGGCGTCGCCGTGGGGATCGCCGGTACGGGCGCGGCCATCGCCCTGACCTTCCGGCCCGACTCGGTGGTGGAGCCCAAGTACACCGGCCTGCTGGCCGGGGCGCCCTCCCTGGTCGGCGACGCCGAGTCGATCGTGACCAGGTTCGAGTCCTACCGGGTGCAGCTGGCCAAGCTGGTCAACAACGTCTCCCAGCTCTACGACGTGGTCTCGGCCCTGCCCGTCTACGACGCCGACCCCACCTCGATCCGGGTGCTGCACGTCTCCGACATCCACCTCAGCCCCATCGCCTGGAACCTCATCCGCTCCGTCACCGCCCAGTTCAAGATCGACGCGATCATCGACACCGGTGACATGACCGACCACGGCACCGGCCCCGAGGACAGGTTCGTCGAGGAGATCGCTACCTTCGGCGTCCCGTACGTCTTCGTCAGGGGCAATCACGACTCCGTGACCACCCAGCGGGCCGTGGCCCGGCAGAAGGGGGCGGTCGTCCTCGACGGCCAGGCCGCGACCGTGGCGGGACTGCGCGTCTACGGCCTCGGCGACCCCCGGTTCACCCCCGACAAGTCCGTCCCTGTCGACTCCGACCTCGAATCCCTGGCCGCCCTGGGCCGCTCGCACGCCGACGGGCTGGCGCGGCTCCCCAAGCAGGTCGACCTGGTCGCCGTGCACGACCCCACGATCGCCAAGGGGTTCTCCGGCGCGACCTCGCTGGTCCTCACCGGCCACTCGCACGTGCGCTCCACCGAACTGCTGCCGTCCGGGACGCGCGTCCTGGTGCAGGGATCCACCGGCGGGGCGGGCCTGCGGGCGCTCGAACACGACGAGCCGACCCCCGTCGAGGCCTCGGTCCTGTACTTCGACGCGCAGACGCATCGGCTGCGGGCCTGGGACGACATCACCCTCGGGGGGCTCGGCGAGCAGTCGGTTCAGATCCAACGTCACGTGGAGACCGACCCTGGCCGTACAATTTCTCCTGTGCCGACGACCGCCCCGTCTCCAACGGGGTCCGTCAGCGTCACACCGACGCCGTAGACCGCCAACCGCTTTGGCATCGGGGCAAAAGTCCCCTATGCTTCAGAGGTCTCCAGCGGAGCACGGCGAAGGAACGGGACGCGAGTCCCGAGCCCCCATCGTCTAGTGGCCTAGGACACCGCCCTTTCAAGGCGGCGACACGGGTTCGAATCCCGTTGGGGGCACGGCTGAGCCAAGGCTCACCGGGGAAACGGCAGGTCGAAGACCTCCGGAAAACTGGTAGGCTAAGCAAGGCAAGAAAGACGGGGCAAAAGCCCCGAAACAAGGTCCTGTAGAGCAGTTTGGAGTGCTCGCCACCCTGTCAAGGTGGAGGTCGCGGGTTCAAGTCCCGTCAGGACCGCTCTGGTAGGTGTTCGATCCACCACCGAGGTCAGGTAGCTCAGTCGGTACGAGCGTCCGCCTGAAAAGCGGAAGGTCGGCGGTTCGACCCCGCCCCTGACCACAGCAGCCGAGCAGCACAAACGCCCCGAGCGATTATCGTTCGGGGCTTTTTTGATCTTCGATGACAGCAACGCTGACAGCAACGTCATCCGATTACCGGTGAGCGTGAGACACGTGGATGATGTCCAGCCGAAATTTCTGTTGATTGACGCAGACGGGCAAATGTGTGGCTCCTGCGTTGATGCCGAAGGCGTCTTCGTCGAGGCGCTGGACGACGACGAACGTGGGACCGTCGAAATCCTGGGTTGCCTCCCCTCCCCGCGGATGCGTGACTACCTCAGCGGGTCCAAGCGCCACCGCCTGAGGAATCCGCTGGGGCCGGGTGCGCTGCGGATGCTCGATACGGCCGGGAATCCGCTCGCGGAGTTCTGGATGGGCGAGGTCATCGGCTGGCGGCCCTCACCGCTCGGCCGTGAACGGGTGGACCTGGTCGCCCACTGCGGGATGACGTCCCCTCTTCCCGTACGCGGCATGTCTGGGAGCATTGGCGTACGGCCGGGCCCGACCGGATCAACCAGTGGGCCGGCTACGTAGGGGCGGACAGAGAAGAGTGGCTGACCGTCGTCTTCCACAACAACCGCTGGCGGGCAGAACACCCTGATCGCCCATCGGGGCACACCTACGATCTCGACGGAACACACGTCACCGACAAGGCGAGTTTCTACCTGGCGATCGGGGAAGCGGTCAACGGGCCGGGGGGTTACTTCGGCTGAAATCTCGACGCGCTGAGCGATTGCCTGCGTGGGAGATTCGGAGCGGAGGCGCCTTTCGCGCTGGTCTGGCACCGTTCGCATATTGCTCGGGAATCCCTCGCCTTCTCATTTGAGGGGGCAGGTGCCAACACGACCTACTTCGACGTCATCCACACCGTCCTCGAAGAGAACAGGGTGGATGTCGTGCTGAGGTGATCCTCTACAGCCCAGATGTTCACCATCCGGTGGGCCGATCCGGGATTGTCGTCAACGGCGTGATGCCCCGTCCTGATTTGAGGATGGGGCATCAACGGTCGGTTGATTCAACCTGGGGCGTCTCCGAGTTTCCCGAGGGCGTGGCGCTTGTCGTCGAGGGAGGCGTGGGTGTAAACGGTCATGGTCACTTCGATGTCGCTGTGGCCGACGATGCCGCGGACGACCTGGGGCGGGACGCCGAGGGTGAGCGGCAGAACCACGCAAGTGTGGCGAAGGCCGTGAAAGCGCGTGTCCCCGAGGCCGACGGCTTTGCGAACATGAAAAATCAGACAATCTGATTTCATGAAGGTGATGACTGCTACGGAGGCATCTCGAAGCTTCGCGCTCGTTCTGGACGAGGCGGAGCGAGGGGAGACGATCGTGGTCACTCGGGGGGGGCAAGCGGATCGCGGTGATCGGTCCCGCGCCCACGGCGCCGGGACGTATGGTCAAAGCCTTCCTGGCCAGAGCCGCGGGGACGCTGGACGCCGATTTCCAGGCCGATGTCGCGACGGCCCGGGAGACCGCCGACGACGGGATGAGGAGCACGTGGCCCGACGTCTGATCCTGGACACCGGCGTGTTGATCGCGGCGGAGCGGGGCAGGGCCTCCGTGGACGCGGTGATCGGGGATGCCGACGATGTGGCGGTCGCCGCGATCACCGTGGCCGAGCTGCTCGTCGGTGTGGAGCCGGGCCGATCCGTCCGGGGCTCGCGCTTCCGCGATGTACTCCCGGCAGGGCGGCGCCACCGCCGGTCGGACGGAACCGCAGGGCCCGGAGTCGTTCGGCGAGGGTGTTGTCGTGAGGCAAGCCGATGACGTGAGTGTCCATGTGTCCCCGGACGGTGTCGGGGCCCCGCGGGCGCAGGCCGGCCCCAACCCGCAGCACCCGCTGACGACGTCGCTCGGTGAGTACCTCGACTCCTCGGACGCCGACCTTCCGTCGATGGCGGTGGTCGCGATGCTCGGGGGGGTTCGGCATCAGCGAGTCCATCGCGCCCGCCGCGGTGGACCGGCGACCGGGTGACCGTCTCCTTCTCGATCCCCAGTCCGGTCAGGCGCCACGGTACGCGGTCCGCAAGGTCCTGGGGGCACTGGGTTTCGCGCGGCTGTACGACAGCGTGTGGATCCGGCCCGGATCCGACTCCGGTTCGGTGGCCCGGGCGCGCGCGAGATCCTGAGCGACGTCGACGGCAGCCGATGGTCGGTGATGCGCGCCCGTTCCGACGAGGAGACCGGCCCGCACGGCCCGGCCGCCGCCTACGATCTGGCCGGCCTCGCCTCGGCCTACGAGGCCTTCATCGCGCGGTACGCGGACCTGCGGGTGGCCGTCCGGAACACGGCGGGTTCGACACCGGCAAGATCGCCGTAGGGGGCTTCTCCTGGGGGGGCTGGAGGCCTACCCCCCGTATCACCACGACCACCATTTTCAGCAGCGGGTCGCTGAACGACGCCGACGACCACCAGCTCCGCAGGTTGACGAAGCCGATCGCCTACTTCGTCGGGGCCCGGTGACATCGCCTACCAGAACGCTCTCGACGACTGGGGCAAGTTGTCGGCGGGGCTGCCCGCGTTCATGGGCACCCTGAACGCCGGGTACGGCGGCACCTACGGCCAGCCCGACGGCGGCGAGTTCGCCCGGGGGGTGACGGCGGCCCCGGGGCTGCTCGGCCACCTACTCGGGTCACGCCCGCTGCCCGGTCCCCACGATGAGCGTGTAGTCGACCCCCGTGCGGAAGTCACCGGAGGACCCGCGAACGCTCAGCGTGTGACGGCCGGGCCGCAGCGGCTGGAGACGTACCCACAGACCGCAGGCGTGGGAGACGGTCGTTCCCTCCTCGCCGGTCAGCGGGTTGCCCGCCACACCGGTTACGGCGACGTCGCCCTCCTCCACCCGTTCGGGCGTGACCGGCTCGCCGTCGAGGGTGGCCCTGCCTTCGGCGACGGCCATGAACTCCTCGCACACCGCCTCCGAGCCGGCCAGGTTGACCAGCGGGAACACCACCGGCCGCCCCGCGGGCACCGTGCAGGTCCGCCGTACGGTGCCGCCGAAGGTCCCGGCGAGGAACCACACGTCCTCCGGCTGGTTCCGGTCGCAGAACTCGCCGGTCGTGTCCGCCACGGGGTTCGTGCTCTCGCCCTCCGAGGAAGCCCAGGTCCACCAGCGTCCCTGGATCGTCCCCGCCGCCGAGGCGGTGGGCGTGGGGGAGGAGGCCGTGCCGGCCTCGTCCGCGGCGCTCTCCTGGGCCGTACCGCAACCGGTGAGCAGAACGGCGGACAGCAGGAGCGGGACGGCGGATCTGGGAGGCATCCGGGAATCATAGGCCCGACGGGCGTCGCGCTGCCGGCTGCTCGTGCGGGGCTCCGGGGCGAGGGTTCCGGGGCGGGGGTGCCCTTCACGCCGGTCCGGCGCCGTCCGCCCACCGCCCGCGAATCCCTCGCCTTCGCCTTCTGGTTCTCGTTCGAGGAGAGGGGGATGACGCGCTCTGTTTCGACGTCGTCCGCGCCGGGTTCGAGGGGAGCGGGGCGGACGTCGTGCGGCGGGTGTCCTCATCGGGAGGAAGGGAAACCGGCCTTGATCTGCTCGAGGCCGCGTCGGCAGACCGCCCACCGGTTGTCGTCGCTACGGGCGTTGGAGAGAACGACGCTTGCGACGATCTC
Source organism: Streptosporangium sp. NPDC023615 (assembly GCF_040640155.1). Taxonomy (NCBI): domain Bacteria; kingdom Bacillati; phylum Actinomycetota; class Actinomycetes; order Streptosporangiales; family Streptosporangiaceae; genus Streptosporangium; species Streptosporangium sp. NPDC023615. The sequence continues at coordinate 30,367 of NZ_JBFABE010000005.1, read as the reverse complement.
ATCGTGACACGGGGGAGTCCCGTGCTGGCTGCACCCGCCCCGGGCGGCCGTGCTCTTCGGGTTCCTGTACCACGTCGGAGGCTGAGGGGGAAGGATCCGGAAGCGCGGGTTCACCGCCAAGAGATCGTCGAGTGCGGCGGTCACGATTTCCGGCGCCCCGGGTCGTGCGAGCGCGGCCGGAGCGAGAGACGGACGCCTCGCGTAGTTCGCGGCGAGGAGCTGTCCGGGAACCTGCGCCCATCCCGGAAGGACACTCAGGGCGTCGGCGAGTCGCGCCAGCCTCTCCGGGGAGGCCCCACGGTTGCGCATCCACTCGAAGTTGATCGAGAGCACCGAGTTGCTCACGCCCGTGTAGATGCTCCAGACCGCCGCCTCGTCGGTCCCGAGATCGAACCGCGTCGTGACGGAGAGGTACTCGGCCTCGCCGAAGTGGTACCCGCGGAAGGACGGGTGACGTTCCGCGTGCCGGTAGACCGCCAGCAGGGTGCCGGCCACGTCCTTGAGACAGTAGCGCTCGATCGCGTGGAGAAGGCTGTCCTCGTCCCACCGGTCCCATCCACGTGACGGCGGCGTCCGCTGCTCACCGGTCATCGGGGGGGCGGCTCCGAGGGAACCCGCGTCGACCGGCGCGGCGTCGTAGTCCGTGACCGGAAGCGGGTCGCCGAGTGCCTGCTGGATGGCGACGGCGATCGATTCGAGCCAGGAGATGGTCTCCTCCGCCTCGCTCGCGCCGATGGCCGCCTTCTGCCCCGGCCGGTCCGGGTCGTGGTCGGCCGTGTGCGCGATGTTGTTCCGGCGCCAGGCGATCTCACGCAACGTACCGCGTACGCCGTCGGCGGTGATCGGCATCGCCGGGTCCTGGCCGGTGAGGATCTCCGCCACCCTCACCCAGAGGTTGACCGTGCTGACGTGGCCGAACCCTTCCTTGATCTTTTCCGGGTTCTGGAAGGTCATGTGGGCGAACACCTGCTCCACGTGGGCGCGGAAGGCCTCACCCAGGGGCTCGTCGTGGTGGTGGACCCTCTCGAACAGCTCGACGGGGATGGACAGCCTGCTGAACCTGGGAGGACGCGCCACCCCCGGTTGCAGCGCGAGAGCGACCGCCCGGTCGATGATCTCCCGTGTGACCCAGTGGTCCAGGGCCGCGACGGCCTGGGTCCAGGCGGCTCGGTAGAGATCGCTGACGTCGAAGGCTCCCACCTTGAGCCGTTCCAGGCTGCGGCCCCCGTGCACGAGCTGCCGGGCGTACTCGAGGTTCCGCTGGAACTGCTCGAACGCCGGCGGGGCGTGGTCGGGCCCGGAGCCGGCATACGCGCGACCCTGGACGGGCATCCGCCGGGCCCGGTACTGACGGCCCAGCTCCCGGTACAGCTCGACGCCCGGGAAGCTTTCCAGTGCCTGGACCCCGGCGGGTGTGATCGACCACCCGTTCCTCTTGCTCATCCAGCCGAGCGACGCCGCCTCTCCCGTCCGGAACCCCAGCTGTGCCCACCAGCGCGGCTGACCGTGCGCGTCGGGAGCCTGGTGCTCCGGAGTGACGGAGACCCTTTCGGTGACCGCTTCCCGCACCTCGTCGGGCCGCAGCGGACGGTCGGCCTCCCGGAGGACCTCCAGCGCCGCACGAAGAATCGGTGCGATGTGCTCGGCGAAGGACATGGGACTCCTCGATCTTCGGTTGCGGCCGGGGGCGCCGTCCGCCGAGCGGGTCGCCGTGGTGACCTGGACAGACCACGGCGGATGAGACGCTCCGCGCAGCCGATCCGGACAATCGGAATTCGATGCCTTCAAGGGGAATGGAGGTGGCGTCCGGCGTAAGACGTGGTTTCCACGAACAGGCGGGGATTCCCGTCAAGGGGTTTTCGGGACTTCCCCACCGCTTCCGGAAACCGTACGCCGATCATCCATCGTGCCATGCCGACGTTCGTTCAGAAGCCGAATCGCTTCCCGAAGGTGCGCCTGGAGCGCTCCGACGCGGATGGAAGAAGGGGGACGGTTCACTCGCCGCGTCCGACGACCTTCCAGGGGTTCGGGCACACGTCCGTTCCTCGCCGAAGGCCGGCGGGTGGTGACGAGGGACAGGGCGGTCAGCGCCAGGCAGAGCCAGGCGAACCAGTCGCCGCCGTAGGTGGCGAACGCGCCGGTTCCTCCCGTACGGACGGTCGCGGTGAGCGTCACGACGGCGCGGCTCGTGGTCGTGGTCTCGGCCAGGACGCGACCGTACGGATCGCTGACGGTCAGGTTCCCGTTCGCGGCGCTTCGCGCGATCCAGAAGCCGTTCTCCACGCCTCGCAGCACCGCCGTGCGCGCGTGCTGACGGTCGTCGAGGTCGAAGTCCCAGGCGGGCAGCAGCATGAGCTCCGCGCCGCGCCGGCGGTACTCCCGCGCGAGGGAGGGGAAGTCCAGGTCCTTGCAGATCGCCACCCCCGCGCCGGGCAGCAGGAGCAGCCGGTCGCCCGGCGTGTACGACTCCACACCGGGCACCATGTGCCGCTTGAGATAGGTGCCCGGCTCGCCGCCGGCGGCGGGGAAGACCATGGCGGTGTTGCGGTTCGCGTCGGTGACGATCACCCCCGCGACGATGTCCAGCCGCCGGTCGCGTGCCAGGGCCGCCAGCGGGCGGGTGATCAGGGGAAGGTCGTCCGACGTGGTGACGAAGCCGCCCTCGGGCAGGATCGCCATGTCCGTGCCCGGTGACAGGGCGCGCAGACGCGCCAGCACCTCGGCCAGCCGTTCCCGCCCGCGCGGGGTGTCCGCCGGCGCCCAGTCCCCCTGCTGCCGGGAGGCCAGCAGGGCGATCGTCCGCACGGGCCCGTCAGGATGGGCGAGGCCGAGCCGCAGGGCCCCGAGGCCGGCGACCAGGGCCACCAGGACGAGCGCCGCGGCGGCGATCCGCGGGCGTCCTCGGCGGGAGGCGGCGAGAGCCGCGGGCAGGCCCGTCACCAGGAACGTCACACCCCACCCCCCGGTCAGCGAGGCGAGCTGGAGCACCGGGAGGAGGTCGGACTGGGTGGGGGCCAGGCTCCAGATCGCCCCGTTGGGGGTGAGGACCGGGACGAGGTATTCGGCGCTCACCCAGGTCGCGGGCACCGAGACCGCCGCCAGGCACGGGCGGTCCCGCCGCAGCAGGGTGCGGAAGAGCAGCACGGCCACGACGGCCAGCAGCGCCGGGACGAGCAGGTTGAGCAGCGCGACCGGGAGCGGCAATCCCATCCGGTCCCGCTGCAGCGTCCACGTGGTGAGCCCGCCGGCGCCCCAGGCGAGCAGTGCCGTCAGCGCCGCCAGGGACGCGGGCACCCGCGGCGCGAGCAGCAGCACCGGCAGGGGCGCCAGCCAGGTGAGCCAGGCGACGGGGTGCAGGCCGGTGCCGAGGTACAGCAGGACGGCCGAGAGCGACGTCGTCGCCGCCGCCATGAGGGCGACGCGGGGACGGCCGGGACGGGAACCGGTCGAACGACCGGTCGAACGAGTGGTGTACGGACGCATCGGATGCCCTTCCTCACGGATCGGGATCGATGCTGCCCGGGAGGGGGTCCCGAGGGGATCGCCGCCGGGAGTGAACCCGCGTTCATCCCTGGGAGTGACCCCCTGGGACGGCCAGGCCGGCCTCGTAGGCGAAGACGACCGCCTGGGCGCGGTCGCGCAGGCCGAGCTTGGCCAGCAGGTTGCTCACGTGGGTCTTGACCGTGTGCTCGCTGACGACGAGCTCGGAGGCGATCTCGGCGTTCGACAGCCCCCGCGCGACCCGCCCCAGGGTCTCCCGCTCCCTGACGGTCAGCTCGTCGAGCCGGCCCTCAGACGGGGGACGGGGTGACCGTGCCTGGCCAGGGTCTCGATCAGCCGCCGGGTCACGGTCGGCGCCAGCAGCGCCTCCCCGGCCGCGACGACCCGGACCGCCTGGACCAGGGTGTCACGGTGGGCGTCCTTGAGCAGGAACCCGCTGGCCCCGGCGCGCAGGGCCGCGTACACGTACTCGTCCAGGTCGAACATGGTCAGCGCCAGCACGCGGGCGGCGGTGGACGCGCAGATCCGCCGGGTGGCCTCGATCCCGTCCGTGTTCGGCATCCGGATGTCCATGAGCACCACGTCCGGACGGAGTTCGGCCGCCGAGCGGATCGCCTCGGCCCCGTCGGCGGCCTCCCCGGCCACCGTGATGCCGGGCTGCGCGTCCAGGATCATGGAGAAGAGGGCGTACGCGGTGACGAACGCCATCCCGACATGGCCGAAGGAGTCCAGCGGCTCGCCGGGGACGATGAAGGACACCGCCAGTGACACCGCCCAGCAGGCGCCCGCCGCGAGCTGCCAGCGCAGCGGGCTCAGCGCGGCCACCGTGTAGGTGGCCACCAGCACGCCGTACGGCAGCGGAGGCACCGCGTGCGCCAGGGCCAGCCCGGTCGTGGCCGCGCCCGCCGCGACGGCGACGGAGACGGGGGCGCGCCGCCTCCACAGCAGCGGCACCGACGCGCCGGCGGCCAGCACCACCTCCCGCCACCCGCCGGAGGCCCAGGTCAGCGAGGGCCAGAGGGTGGCGGCCAGCACCGCGCCGGCGATCGTGACATCGAGGGCGAGGCGGCCGGAGGCGCCGCGAGGGCCGGCGCCCCACGCGGTCGGGGGCGGCGACGGGGAGATCGGCAACGCGGCGCTCCTGTGGGACGACGGGGCGTGCCCTCGGTATCGGGCGGTGGACGGGACCGGTGCGGTTCAGCGTTCGATCGCCGGGAGGATCACCTCGTCGAGCACGGCCGAGGCGGTCTGCCGGCCGGGGCTGTCGTACTGGCCGGCGGTGACGGCGACCACGAGGTCCAGCGGGGGCGCCACGTGGATCCGCTGGCCGCCGTTGCCGGACGCGGCCGCCCACCCCCGGCCCGTGTACCAGTGGTAGCCGTAGCAGGAGTCCTCGTCGAGCCGCACGTGCGGGCGCAGTGCCGTGGCCAGCCAGGAAGCGGGCACGATGCCGCGCCCCCCGTCGAGGACGAGCCGCCCGATCGCCAGGAGGCCACGAGGGGTCAGCCGCAGCCCGGCGGCGGCCAGGGCCGTGTCGTCCGCGCCGGTCACCCACTCGAAGCGTGTGATCCCCAGCGGCTCGAACAGCCTGTCGCGCGCGTGGTCCGCCAGTGCCGACCCCGTGCCCTTCTCGACGAGCCGCGCCAGCAGCGCCGTGGCGCCGCCGCAGTAGGAGCGGCGGACGCCGGGCTCCTCCACGATCGGCCGCTCCAGGACGTAGCGGCAGCGGTCGGGGGCGAGCTCCATCGCGACCTCGTCGTTGGCCGCGCTCGTGTAGGGGGCGTCCTCGTTCCACTCCAGGCCGAGTGTCATCGTGAGGGCGTGCTCGACCGTCAGCGCGGCGCGCCGGGGGTCCTCGGCGAGGTCGGGGTACTCGGGGAAGTGCCGCAGCAGCGGCTCGCGCGGCTCGGGTACGCGGCCGTCGGCCAGGGCGATGCCGTACAGGAGACCGACGACGCCCTTGGTGACCGAGCGGACGTCGTGGAGCGTGTCCGGGGTGAAGCGCACGTGGCCGAGCGGCTCGTTCAGCCTGAGGTCCTCGCCCTCGCCGTAGTGCTCCAGGACGACCCGGCCGCGGTGGGCGACGACGACGGCGTGCAGGCCGGGTACCCGGTCCTGCTCGACGGCGCGGGCGAGGCGGTCGGTGAGCGCGCGACTGTCCATGATCTTGTTCTACCGTCCGGCGTCTTGACCCGCCAGTGGCCGGCGGGACGGGGGCGCCTTCGTCGCGGGAGGGAACGGTCCTCCCTTCGGCTACAACCGGCGCAGCACCCGCATGGCGTCCTTCTCGACGCGCGAGAGGTCGTGGAGGACGGCGCCTGCCCGCTGAAGGTACCCGGCGTCGCCGCTCTCGCCGGCCTTCGCGATCAGGGCGGACACGTCCGTCCACAGGGCGGCGGCCTCGGCGTAGAGCCTGTGACCGGTGCGGAGGCCGCCGTCGTCGAACAGCAGGGTGCACTCGTCGAGGAAGTCGCGGTAGAGGGCGCGGAACAGGGCGCCGCCGGTGCCGCCCTTCTCCATGAGGAGGGCGGCCCGCGGCAGGTCCCGCCGCGGGTCGCCGGCGCGTAGCAGCCATCCGGGGACCTGCCTGCCGGCTTTCTCGATGCCGCGGTGGCCCAGGTTCGCGATGGGGGCGGCGAGGAAGGCGTCGGCGCAGTCCCTGACGGCGGGGATGATCCGGTCCTGCCAGGAGGACGGCCGGGCCGGCAGGGTGACGGTGAAGGATCGGTTCCTGGCGGTCATGGGGCCGCGCTCGGCGCGCGCCAGGGCGAGTCCGGCCAGGCCGGTGCGCACCGCTCCTCCCTGCTGCTCGGTGTCCACGAGGTAGGCGTCGTGCTCGTCGTAGCCGTACATGGCGACGACGTGGCCGCCGAAGTGCGTCCTGGAGCGGAAATAGTCCAGGTGGTAGCAGTCGAGTTGAAGCCCGACCGGCCGGCCGGCGTCGATGGGGGCGGCCACGTTCTCCCACGCCCTGCGCGGTGAGGTGGTCTCCTTGACCGTCAGCGTCAGCCCCAGCCTGGCGGCCAGGTTCCTGGTGAGGTCGAACGGCCTGACGCGGCCCCCGAGGAACGGGAACGCCATGTTCTTGCCGTCCCAGTAGACGAAGGACAGGCCCGAGCCCAGCCCGAACAGCATGGGCTCGGACAGGTCGAGCCCCTCGTGCCGCAACAGCACCCCCAGCGCCGTCGTCTCGCAGTGGTGCGTGCCGCGGGCCTCGACGTCCTTCACGATGGTCATGCGTCTCTCCCCGGACCGGCGCGGTGAGCGGTCGCACCGCGCGCCGTCCCCGGCGTCTCCACGACCGACCGCTGGGAACAGCATGGGGTCTCCCACGGTGGGAGGGTCCAGCCGGGACCGGGCCCGTCACCCGGGCCGGGAGGTCACCGCGACGCCCCGGTCAGTTCCCGCGACTCCTCCCGCGCCCCGGTACGGCTCAGGCGGCCGGGCCACCAGGCTCGCGGGCCCAGGTCGCGTACCAGCGCCGGCACCAGCAGGGACCGCACCACCAGGGTGTCGAGCAGGACGCCGAAGGCGACGATGAAGGCTATCTGCGCGAGGAAGGCCAGGGGGATCACCACCAGCGCGGCGAAGGTGGCGGCGAGCACGACACCCGCGGAGGTGATCACTCCGCCGGTGGTGACCAGCCCGCGCAGCACGCCCCGCCGCGCCCCGTGGCGCGCGGTCTCCTCGCGCACCCTGGACATGAGGAAGATGTTGTAGTCCACCCCCAGCGCGACCAGGAAGACGAAGCCGTACAGGGGCACGGACGCGTCGACGCCGGTGAACCCGAACAGGTGTGTGAAGACCAGCGTGGAGACACCGATGGTGGCCACGAAGTTCAGGGCCACGGTGACCACCAGGAGCAGGGGCGTCACCAGCGAGCGAAGCAGGACGATCAGGATGAGCAGGATGATCGCCAGGACGATCGGGACGATGAGCAGCGTGTCCCGCTCGGCGGTCTGCGTCGTGTCGTAGCGCTGGGCGCTGTACCCGCCGACCAGGACGCCGTTCTCGGAGGCGAGCGCGGTGCGCAGGCGCTCGACCGTCTTCTGGGCGGCGTCGCCGTCCGGCGCGTCGTCCAGCGTCGCCTCCACGAGCGTGAGCCCGTCGACGACCTTGGGGGAGTCGCCGGGGCGCCCGCTCCGGCTCACCACCGAGGCGTCGGAAACGCCCTCGACGCCTCGGGCCGCCTCCCGTACGGCGGCGGCACGCTCGGCCGGGACGACGATGACCGCGGGCTGTCCCGAGCCTCCGGGGAAGTGCTCGCTCAGCGCCGCCTGTGCCGCGACCGACGGCGCGTCGTTCACGAAGGTCTCGTCCAGCGGTACGCCGGCGGCGTTGAGCTGCGGCGCGAAGAGGGCGAGGCCGGCGAGGGGCAGGATGGTGGCGATCCAGAGGAGGCGCGGGCGGCGGTCGACGAGGGCGGCCACGCGGCCCCAGATCCCGCGTGCCCCGGTGGCGGCCTGCCGGTCGGCGGGGTGGCCCGCCGGGGAGCCGTCCGGATGGTCGGCCGGACGGTCGCCCGGGGAGCCGTCCGGGTGGTCCGCCGGCGGGCCGGCCGGGTCGGCGGGAAGGTCCGCCGGGCGTGGCTTGGTCGGCCACAGTGCGGCGCGGCCCAGCAGCATGAGGACGGCGGGCAGGAAGGTGAGCGCGCTGAGGGCGGCGCACACGATGCCGATGGCGCCCACCGGGCCGAGCGCGCGGTTGTTGGTCAGGCCGCTGAGCAGCAGCGCGAGCAGGGCCAGGGCCACCGTGGCGGCGCTGGCGACGATGGGCTCGAACGAGCGCCGCAGCGCGACACGGCCCGCGGCGACCCGGTCGCCGGTCGCGGCCAGCTCCTCCCGGAAGCGGGCGGTCAGCAGCAGCGCGTAGTCGGTGGCCGCGCCGATGACCAGGATGAACAGGATGCCCTGCACCTGGCCGTCGACCCGGACGATGTCGCGGTCGGCCAGGACGTACACGATGGCGCACGCCAGTCCCAGGGCGAAGACCGCGCCGAGGATGATGACGAAGGGCAGCAACACGCTCCGGTACACGGCCAGCAGGATGACCAGCACGGTGATCAGTGCCACCCCGAGCAGCAGGCCGTCGATCCCGGCGAAGGCGTCGGACAGGTCGGCCCGGGTGGCCGCCGGTCCCGCGAGCCGGGCCTGGAGGCCGTCGACCGCCACCGCGGAGCCGATCCGCTCCAGGGTCTGCCCGAGCGAGTCGTCGAGATCGGGACTGAGCTGGACCACGCCCTGCAACGCCCGGCCGTCGTCCGAACCGATGGCGGGCGTGGGCGTGCCGACGACGCCCTCCGTCCCGCGCAGCGCGGCCAGCGCCCGGGTCGCCTCGGTGGTCTGCCCCGGGGTGACGTCCCCGCCGCCCCCGCCGTTCCCGCCGTCCGTCGTCCAGACCACGATGAGCGGCTGTGTCGCGCCCTCGCGGAACCTCTCCTGCGTCTCCAGCACGCGCGTCGACTCCGCGCTCTGGGGCAGGAACGCGGCCTGGTCGTTGGTGGACACCTCGGCGAGCCTGCCGGCGAACGGGCCCAGCCCGCCGCCGACGGCCAGCCAGACCAGCACCAGCAGTGCCGGGACGAGCAGGCGGATCGATCGTCGCGCCATGAGGCCGTCCTTCCGTGACGCCGGATAACTCAATGATTGAGATAGCCAATGATTGAGTTAATGTAGCATGGCCTCATGACCGGCGAGGGCGGGGAGGGCGGGGAGGGCATCGACCTGTACTCCTTCGCCGTACGGCTGCGCCGGATGAACACCGAGTTCAACCGCATCGCCCACGAGTTCGCCAACGAGCACGGGCTGCACATCACCGACGTCCAGGCCCTCGTCAGGATCTTCGACGCCCCCTCGCCGATCACCCCGAGCCGGCTGCGGGAGGAGCTGAACCTGACCTCGGGCGCCGTGACCGCGTGCCTGGACAGGCTGGAGCGGGCCGGGCACATCCGCCGGGTGCGCGACGTGCACGACCGGCGCGTGATCCACCTGCACTACCTCGACGCGGCCAAGGAGTTCGCCGCCGCCTTCTTCCGCCCGCTGGGCCGCGGCACGGGCAACGCGCTGCGGCGCTTCAGCCCGGACGAGCTGCGCGTCGCGGCCGCCTTCCTCGACGCCATGAACGAGGAGCTCGACCTGTTGCGCACCACGCCGCGCCCGCCCTGACCGCGGCCCCGGGCGCGGGCCGGGGGGTCACACCCCGGGGCACGCGGGCCGGAACAGGTCGTGAGGGCCGCGGGCCGGGGCCGGGCTTGAGCCGGTCGCCGGGGTCGCGGGCCCGAGCCGGTCGCGGGGGTCCGCCGGTCAGGTCCCCGCGGCGGGTCTGAGCAGGCCGGTCTCGTACGCCGCGGCGACCGCGGCCGCCCGGTCGTTCACCCCGAGCTTGGCGAAGACGTGCAGCAGGTGCGTCTTCACCGTCGCCTCGGTGATGAACAGTCTCGCGGCGACCTCGCGATTGGTCGCGCCGCGCGCGACGAGCCCGAGCACCTCGAACTCCCGGCGGCTCAGCGCCTGCTTCTCCGGGACATGCGCCCGGTGCGCCAGCACGCCCGCCACGGAGGGGGAGAGCACCGTCTCGCCGCGGGCCGCGGCCTGCACGGCGCGGCGCAGGTCGGCGCGCGGGGTGTCCTTGAGCAGGTAGCCGGTCGCGCCGCGCTGGATCGCGGGCAGGACGTCGGCGTCGTCGTCGAAGGTGGTCAGGACCAGTACGTGGACGCCGGGGTTCTGCTCGCGCAGCCGGCCGATGACCTCCGCCCCGCTCATCCCGGGCATCCGCAGGTCCATGAGCACGACGTCGGGGCCGGTACGCAGGGCCACGGCGAGAGCCTCGGGCCCGTCCGCCGCCTCGCCCACGACCTCGAAGGCGTCGTCGTCGGCGAAGATCCCGCGCAGGCCGTCACGGACGACCGGGTGGTCGTCAACGATGATCATACGAATCGGCACGGCTCACACCGCCTTTCCAGGGCCGCCGGGCGATCGCGTCTCCCGGGCGGCGGGCGCGACCGGGGCGGCGGGGATGGCCGGGACGGTGGCGGAGATCCCCGTCCCCTGGCCGGGGGCCGACTCGATCGCGAGGTCACCGGCCAGCCGGGTGACCCGCTGGCGCATCGCGACGAGCCCGAAGCCGCCCCCGCCCGGGGAGCCCGGAGCCCCGAGGGTGAAGCCGGAGCCGTCGTCCCGTACGTCCAGGGCCACGACGTCCTCCATGTACGACAGGGTGAGCCCGACCCTACCGGCCGCGGCGTACCTGGCGGTGTTGGCCAGCGCCTCCTGCGCGACCCGCAGCAGGGTGATCTCCACCTCCGCGTGCAGGGGGACGGGAGTTCCGGTGACCGACACCGAGGCGGGAACGCCGGTGGTCCGTGACCAGGTCGCGGCGACCCCCCGCAGGGCGGTGGCGAGCTGCGCCTCGTCCAGCGGCGCCGGGCGCAGCGCCTGAACCGACCGCCGGGCCTCGTTCAGGCTCTCCCTGGCCATGGCGCGTACCGTGTCCAGGCGTGAGCGGACGGCGGCCGGGTCGTCCGCCGCGGTGTCGGCGGCCTCGAGCTGGGTGAGGATGGCGGTCAGGCCCTGCGCGATGGTGTCGTGGATCTCCCTGGCCATCCGCTGCCGTTCCCCGAGCACGCCGGCCTCGCGGGCCTGGGTCAGCAGCCTGGCCTGAAGGCCGGCGTTCTCCTCCGCGAGCGCGGCCAGCTCCGCCCCGGTCTCCCGCAACTGGACGATCATCGCCTTGCGGTTCTCGTTCTGGTCGCGCACGGCCTGGGTCATCAGGCCGGTCGCGGAGGCGACCAGCACCGCGACGAGGAAGGAGAAGAGGAGCTCGTCCGGCGACCGGCCGGACTCGGGGCGGGCGGCGACCAGCACGCCGGCCGTCGCGGTCACCCCCGCGTACGCCCATCGGCCGGGGATCAGGGCGAAGGACTGGATGAACATCACCAGGCCCGTCACCGTGAACAGCGTGTCGATCCTGATCAAGGCCCCGACGAGGGCGAGCATCACGGCGAAGTAGACGATCACCGCCGCCGGCCGCTCGATCCGGCCGGGGCGCGCGGTGACCATGAGCCAGTGCCAGGCTCCGGCGCCCGCCGCCAGGGCCGCCGTCCCCGGCCTCCAGTCGTGCGACAGGGCGAAGACCGCCGGGAGCAGGACGAACAGGTACGGCAGGGCGGTCCAGGCGCGGGCCCACCGGGAGGCGCCGGGACCGGTCACCACCGGAACACCCTGGCGGCGACACCGCCGGCGACGACGAAAATCGCGATCATGACACCCAGTGTGACCGGGGACATCGCGTTGCCGGCCCAGCCGTCGCGGATCGCCTCGACCGCCGGCGCCATGGGGGTCAGGTCGCCGATCGCGCGCATCGAGCCGGACATGGTCTCGCGGGGGATCATGGCGCCGGACAGGAAGACCATCGGGAAGAAGACGCTCAGCCCGATCACGGTCGCGGTACGGCCGCCGGGGACGAGCGCCCCGATGAGGAGGCCGATGGCGCTGAGGCTCAGCGCGCCGAGCGTCCACGCGAGCAGGACGCCCGGCACGTTCGCGGGTGCCGACAGCCCGTAGCCCACCAGCCCGATGACGATCAGCAGCGTCGTCCCCAGGACGGCCAGCAGCATGTGGGCGGCCCACTGGGCGCCCAGGAGCATGGCGGGCGAGGCGGGAGTGGCGCGCAGCCGCTTGAGCACCCGGCGCTCCCTGTACTGGGCCAGGGTGGCCGGGAGGATGACCAGGGCGGCCAGGCCGGTGACGAAGACGCTCAACATCGGCACCGTGGCGTCGACGGCCGGCAGCCCGCCCGGAAGGGGCCTGCCGGTGCGGAGCTTGACCCACAGCATCAGCGCCGGGAAGGCCAGCGCGAAGAACGCCGACATGGGGTCGCGCACGGCCAGCCTGAGCTCGACCGCGATGACCTGGGTGATGCCCTTCATGACATGTCCTTCCCGGTGAGAGCGAAGTAGGCGTTCTCCAGGGAGTCGGAACGGCCCTGGGCGATCAGCTCGGCGGGGCTGCCCTGGGTGAGGACACGGCCCCGGTCGACGATCGCGACGCGGTCGCACAGTGCCTCGGCCTCGTCCATGAAGTGGGTGACCAGCACGACGGTGACGCCCCGCTCGCGCATGGCGCGGATGAGGCCCCACGTCGTACGGCGGGCCATGGGGTCCAGGCCCGTGGTGAGCTCGTCGAGGAAGACGAGCGACGGGTCGCCGACCAGGGCCAGCGCGATGAACAGCCGCTGCTTCCAGCCGCCGGACAGGCTCGCGAAGCGGGCGCGCCTCCTGTCGGTCAGCCCCCACTCGTCCATGAGCGCGCGCCAGTCGGCGGGCTCGTCGTAGAGGGAGGCGTACATCCGCAGGGCCTCGTCGACCCTGATGGCGTCGGGCAGGGCCGCCTCCTGGAGCTGGACGCCGACGTGCCGCAGCAGCTCGCGCCGGTCGCTCCGCGGGTCCAGGCCGAGCACCCGCACGGTGCCGCCGTCCCGCCGCCGCAGCCCCGTGGCGCACTCCACGACCGTGGTCTTGCCCGCCCCGTTGGGGCCGGCGATCCCGAAGATCTCTCCCCGTTCCACGCGCAGGGAGACACCGTCCACCGCCGTGCCGGTCCCGTAGCTCTTGCGCAGGCCGTCGATCTCGATAACCGTCATGCTTCGATGATCAGCGCGGGGCGGCGCCTCCGAAATCCACCGAACGGTTGATGGGGCGGTCCCGGCTCAGGAGCGCTTGCGGGGAACCGCCGTCCGCGGGCCGGCGGGGCGGAGACGACGGCGACGATCGAGCGCAACGGCGCCTCAGGGGTGCTGCCGCCCCTGAGGCGCCGTGGCCGCCCGGTCCCACCTGCTCCGCACCCGGCCGGTCCGCGTGCCGGCCGGGGCGAACCGACCGCCTAGCCGCGTCCGGGGAACCGCGGCGAGGGCAGTGGGACGCGGGACCAGTCGGTGTCGGAGGCCAGGTAGAAGCCCGGGTAGGCCGGCTGGTTGTAGGTCGTCTGCTGGCGGGCCACCTCCACCCGGTACTGCGGGTCGTGCATCAGGGTGTAGAGCTTGTGGCCGGTCACCTCGGTGCTGAGGTAGAGGCGGATCGCCGTGCTGTCGGCGGTGCGCACCAGCAGCTCCTCCCGCCAGTCGCCCAGGACGTCGGCGACCAGCCCGGGGTTGCCCTTCGTGCCGTTGTTGGTCAGCGTGCCCTCGGCGGTGAGCAGCCTGCCGCGCTTCCAGTCGTCGATCGTCGGGGTCTGCAGGACGGTGGTGGCGGTGCCGTTGACGACCTGGGTGGTCAGGTCGGCCGCCCAGCGGATGCTCATGTTCGTGCCCGGGGTGCTCCTGCCCAGGTACTCGCCGCGGGCCGACCACAGGCCCGCCTCGACCGCCTGGTTCGGCGGCATCGAGGACCACGCCTCCATGCCGCGTACGCCGGGCTCGATGTCGCCGACCATGCCGCGTCCGGTGTCCACGCCGCTGTAGCCGCCGAAGAGCACCTGGCCGGTGGCGGCGTCGCGCATCGCCCAGCCGTACGGTGCCCACGCCCCGCCCTCGTGCACCGTCCAGATCTCCAGGCCCGGACGGTCGGGGTCGAGGTCGCCGACGTGCATGGCGTCCCCGTGCCCCAGCCGGACCCGCTGGCCGGGCACGTTGCTCTGCGGCGGCGCCTCGGCGAACGAGGAGTACAGCAGGTCGCCGTCGTGGTCGATCGTCGCGGCGCCGTAGACGATCTCCTGCTTGCCGTCGCCGTCCACGTCGGCCGCGCTCATCGAGTGGAAGCCCTGGGTGGTGATGGTGCCGAACTCCGGGTCGGTGCCGTCCCCGCCGTGCGGCGAGGCGTTGAACGGGTTGGCCATCGGCACGTGACCGCTGTCGACCGACCAGGTCTTGGTGAGCTTCCTGCCGTTCCAGCCGTACGCCACAAGCGCGGTGCGCGTGTAGTAGCCGCGGGCGAAGACGGCGTGCGGGCGCCTGCCGTCGAGGTAGGCCACCGCGGACAGGAACCGGTCGACGCGGTTGCCCGGCTCGATGCGGCTCATCGCGTAGTCGCCCCACATCAGCCCGTCGTCGCCGCGCCCCGGCTCGTAGCGGACCGTCTGCAGTTCCCGGCCGGTGGCGCCGTCGAAGACCGTCAGGTACTCCGGCCCGTCGACGACGAAGCCCGCGAACTCGCGCAGTCGGTTGTTGGCGCTGCGGCCCGGGGCGTACACGTCCACGAAGTGGTCGGCGAGCTTCGTGGCGTCCTGCCGGGAGAGCGGGTAGGTGTACGCCGGTTCGAGGCCGAGGGCCTGCTCCAGCGTGGCCGGCCAGCGTCCGGCGACGACCTCGGGGTGCTCGTGCCAGCCCATGAACATCTCGACCAGGTGGTCGAAGTAGCCGGCGGCGCTGAGGCGGTAGTCGTCCGTGTGCGCGTACCCGGCCCTGACGTCCTTCGCGGGCATGGTGACGTGGCGCTCGGAGACCACCTGGCCGCGGGCGCCGTAGCGAATGATCTTCGTACCGGGGGCGGTCTTGACCATCATCTCCGAGCGGCCGTCGCCGTCGAAGTCGTACACCGGGAACTGGGTGTAGTGCGCGCCGGAGCGGATGTTGACGCCCAGGTCGAGCCGCCAGAGCAGGGTGCCGTCGAGCCGGTAGGTGTCGAGGTAGGTGTTGCCGGTGTAGCCGCGCTGGGAGACGTCCTTGGAGTTGGACGGCTCCCACTTGACGACGAACTCGTAGCGTCCGTCGCCGTCGACGTCGCCGACGCTCATGTCACCGGCCGCGTAGGTGTACGCCTCGCCGGCGGGGGTGACCCCGTCCGCGGGCCTGCGGAGCGGCAGGTCGTGGAACGCCCCCGACCAGGGGGACACCGGGGCGCTGCGCCGGCCCTCCCGGCCGCGGACGATCGGGGCCACCCGGTACTCGGAGCCGGCCGTGCCGGCGGTGTCGAGGTGGTTGGTGCTGTCGGTGACCGTCGCGATCGGCCGGCCGTCCCGGTAGACGCGGAAGTCGGTGCCGGTCAGGCCGGTGGGGCCGTGCCCTGACGCCTCGTCGCCGAGCAGCCGCCAGCTCAGGAACACCCCCTCGCCCGTCGCCGCGGCGACCAGTCCCCGGTCGAGGCGTTCGAGCTGGACGCCCCTGCCGTGCCGGTCGTGGCCGGCCGCGAGGCCGCCGTCGCCGTCGGCGGCGGCCGGGACCGCGAGCGGGATCGTGCAGAGCAGCGCGGCCGAAGCGGCGACGAGGGCGCGGCGGATGCCGCCGGGGGGACTCATGTCAGGGGCTCCCTGGGTCAGGACCGCTCGGGGACGTGATCCTTCCGCGCTACCACCCGTGCCCGCCCGATGCGTGAGGATCGGCGGGTCCGGGGGTTCACTCGCGTCTCCAGGCGGATTAAATCGATACAATAAGGCGGAGGCTATTGGCGCCGTAAAGCCTTGTCAAGAAGCGTTTTTTGCTCGCTTGTCCTTGATAAATGGACTTTTAAGTATTAATGAGGACATATGGGGTAAGCGCTTTCCGGGTTCCCCTCCGGGCGGGAGACCGCCGAGGTTCCGAGCGCCGGAGGGCCGCCGGAGTCCCCGCCCACCGGGAGGACGTCGTCCCGATCCCCGGTGTCCGGGGACTCCGGCCCGTGTCACGCGCTCGGGCCCGTGTCACACGTTCGGACCCGTGTCGCAGACCTTGTTCGTGTCACGCGTTCGGACCCGTGTCGCAGACCTTGTTCGTGTCACGCGTTCGGGCCCGTGTCACACGCCGTGCCCGTGTCGTACGCTCAGCCGCGGCCGGCGTGCATGGTGAGGCACCGCTTGAGCGCGTTCCTGGCGTTCTGCCGCTGCGGTGCGATCTTCAGCAGCGTCGCCTCGCGT
Source organism: Streptosporangium sp. NPDC023615 (assembly GCF_040640155.1). Lineage (NCBI taxonomy): Bacteria > Bacillati > Actinomycetota > Actinomycetes > Streptosporangiales > Streptosporangiaceae > Streptosporangium > Streptosporangium sp. NPDC023615. The sequence continues at coordinate 14,045 of NZ_JBFABE010000005.1, read as the reverse complement.
ACCTGCACGTACCTGGTCCGGGCGGTGTTGTAGGCGTCCACCGCCTTCTTCGTGGAGGCGTCGAGCGACGGCGTCTTGATCCCCAGCTCCTGCAGGGCCATCCTCTGGGAGAGCTGCTCGACGTTCGCCGTGCCGCCGGCCTTCACCAGGGCGGCGTGGGCCGCCTTGACCTCCGGACGGGCGTCGACGTTGACGAGGGCGTCCTCGGCGTTCAGCAGCGCGAGATGCTCCTGCGCGCAGGGGGCCGGGGCGACGGACACGGACGCGGTGGCCGCGCCGGCCGTGGTGAGGGTGGCGAGAAGGCCGAGGGCGGCCACCGTCGTGATGGTTCGGGTGTGCATGAGGTTGCTCCCGTGACTGTTGAGGGTTGACTGGCATGTGACCTCGTGCGCCGTAATCACCCTGGGTAATCGCCCTCGTGTTCCAAGGTCACGTCAAGGATCGCGCTCCGGGTGGCGGCGTGCCGGCCGGTCGCCGCGTCCGGGGTGCGATGGAAGGATCACCCGGAAGCGGGCGCCCCGGCCCGGGGCGGTGCGCAGTTCCACCCGGCCGCCGTGCGCGGCCACCATGGAGCGGACGATGGCCAGCCCCAGGCCCGCCCCACCCCCGGCGTCGCGGCTGCGTGAACCGTCCACCCGGTAGAAGCGGTCGAACACGCGGGCCGCCTGCCCGGCGGTCATCCCGGGGCCGCCGTCCTCGATCACGAGCACGGCCTCCTCCCCGTCCGTGCCGACGCCGATCCGCACCGGGGCGTCCGGCGGGGTGTGGGTGACGGCGTTGGCGACGAGGTTCGTCACCACCTGCCGCAACCTGGCCTCGTCCCCGAGGACCGGCGCCGCCTCGGCGGGGCCGCCGCGCGGGCCGGTCAGGGCGACCGGGCGGGCGGGACTCAGCGCGAGCAGGTCGTGGTGGGCGTCGGCGGCGAGCGTCCGCAGGTCCATGGGGGCGAGTTCCATCCGCAGGGCGCTCTCGCCCTCGTCCAGCCGGGCCAGCAGGAGCAGGTCCTCGACCAGGCGGACCAGGCGCCCCGCCTCGCTCTCGATGCGGGTCATGGCCCGGTCGACGTCCGGCAGGCCGCCCATCCGGTGCAGCTCGGAGAAGCCCTTGATCCCGAACAGCGGTGTGCGCAGCTCGTGGCCCGCGTCCGCGACGAAGCGCCGCATCCGCGCCTCCGACTCCTCCCGGTCGGCGAAGGCCCTCTCGAGCTGGGCGAGCATGCCGTTGAGGGCGTCCGACAGGCGACCCACCTCGGTGCCGGGCGCGGCCAGGCCGGGAACCCTGCGGGACAGGTCGCCGCCCTCGGCGAGGGCGACGGTCTCCTCGATCCTGCGCAGCGGCCGCAGCCCCGCGCGTACGGCGAACCAGCCGGCGACGGCCAGCAGGGTCAGCAGGACGACCGCGGTGACCAGGCAGACCAGGGCCAACCGGCCGAGAGTGGATCTCACCCCCTCCAGCGACACGGCCACCACCACGACGCCGTCGCCGCCCCGCGCCGCCGCCCCGTCCGGCGACCCGACCGCCGCCCCGTCCGGCGACCCGACCGCCGCCCCGTCCGGCGACGGCCACGGGGCGGCCCGCGGCACCGCGAGGACGCGCCAGCTCCCGTCGCCGGCCCTTCCCGGTACGTCGAAGGGCCTGCCCCCGGACCGGGTGACGGCCGCGGCGTCGAGCGCCGGGAGCAGCGGCCCCCGGCCCGGGTCCCCGTCCGGCAGCATCCGGTGGTCCCGGAGCGTCCCGTCGGGGGCGAGCAGGGCGACGTACGCCCGGTCGAACAGGTCCAGCCCGATCGGGGACCGCGTCCGCGGCACGCCGGAACGGGACGCGGGGAGCAGTTCCGGCGACAGCCGGGAGAGCACCGTGGCGAGCGGTACCAGCCGCTCGTCGACCCGGTCGATCAGGTGGGACCGGAGGGTGGCGATCGCGACCACGCTGCTCACCGCCAGCCCGGCCGCCAGCAGGGCCGTCGTGATCAGCAGGAGGCGGGCGCGGAGCGACAGCCCCCTCGACCGCGCCGCGGCCCCCGTCACGGCCGGGGCTCGCGCAGCACGTAGCCCACGCCGTGCACGGTGTGGATGAGCTTGGGTCCGACGGTGTCGGCCTTGCGCCGCAGGTAGCTCACATAGGTGTCGACGATGCTGGAGTCGCCGGCGAAGTCGTAGCGCCAGACGTGCTCCAGGATCTGCGCCTTGGAGACCACCTTCCCGGCGTTCAGGATCAGGTAGTGCAGCAGCCGGAACTCGGTGGGCGACAGCCGCACGGACCGTCCGGCCCTGGTCACCCGGTGACCGTCGGGCTCGACCTCCAGGTCGCCCACCCGCAGTGTCCGGTCGTCGGGGAGCACCCCGCTGCGGCGGAGCACGGCCTCGATCCGGGCGAGCAGCTCCCGCAGGTCGAACGGCTTGGTCACGTAGTCGTCGCCCCCCAGCCGGAGTCCGTTGACCTTGTCCTGCGCGGCGTCGCGGGCGGTGAGGAACAGCACGGGCACCTGGCCGGGACGGCCGCCCCCCGGCGGTCCGGGGAGTTCCCTGAGGCGGCGGATGACCTCGAAGCCGTCCATGTCCGGCAACATCACGTCGAGCAGCACCAGGTCCGGCGGTTCGTGCCAGGCGGCCTCCAGGGCCTCGGCCCCGGTGGCGGCGGAGCCGACCGTGTAGCCGGCGAAGCGCAGGGTGGCCGAGAGCAGCTCCCGCACCACGGGCTCGTCGTCGACCACCAGCAGCCGGTGTCCGTCGTCCATGGGTTCCCCTTCACGGGCCCCGGTGCTCTCCGGGCGTGCCCTTCTCCCGAGGATAGGGACGGGCACGCCGCGCCCGCCGGGTCCGGGGTGCCGTGGGCGTGCGCCGGGCGGGCGTCAGACGTCCCGCGACCGGAACAGGGCGGACGCGGCCACGAGCAGGGCCAGCACGGTCCCGGCGAGCACCGAGAAACCCGCCGCCGGGGAGAGCGCGCCGGGAATCGGGGGGTCGAGCGCGAAGACGCGCCCGCCCGCGCTGGTCGGCCAGTAGGTCAGCACCCATCCGGCCACGCCCTCGGGGAACAGCGGGGCCATGGCCGGGAGCAACAGCAGGAACGACCCGAGGCTGACCGCGCCCGCGGTCCTGCGGAGCAGGAAACCCATGGCGACGCCGTACAGGCCGATCGCGGTCATGTAGAGCCCACCGCCGGCGATCATCCACGGTACGCCCGGATCGGCCGGGGCGAGGCTCGGAGCGCCCTGCGCGGCCAGCGCCGCCTGGCTGACCAGGACGGAGACGAGGATGACGAGCGGCCCGCAGACGAGCATGACCAGGGCCACCAGGACGGCCTTGCCGATGACGAGGCGCCCGCGCCACGGCACGACGACGGCACTGGTCCGCATCGTGCCCGAGGCGTACTCGCAGGTCACGACGAGTGCGCCCGTCGCGCTGACCAGTAGCTGGGCGAGCATCAGACCGCGGAACGCGGAGTCGACGGGGGCGAAGGAGGCCCGCTCCGCGGCCGAGCCCGCCGCGTAGGCCCGGCCGTTGGCGGTGCCGAACAGGAAGGCGTAGCAACCGGCGACCAGGAACGCGCCGGCCAGCACGTACACGGTGGAGCGGATGCTGCGGAACTTGGTCCACTCCGAACGCAGGACATCGCCGATGAATCCGCCGGAGAGCCTCCGGACCTGCCCGCCGGCGGATCCGGAAGCCCCCGCCGCCCCGGAAGGTCCGGCGGACCCTAGGGATCGGGAAGGCCTGGGAGATCCGGAAGACGCGGAAGACGCGGAAGACGCGGGGGACGCGCTCATCGCCCGGCTCCTTCCAGGACGCCGAACTCCACGCTGTCGCGGGTGAGGTCCATGTACGCCTCCTCCAGGGAGGACCGGCGCGGTGTCAGCTCGTGCAGCACCACCCGGTGCGACATCGCGATCTGGCCGATGTCCGCGCCCTCCAGCCCCTCCACCACCAGGGTGTCCCGGGTGCCGGGCCGTACGGACGCGCCGGCGTCGCGCAGCCGGTGGGCGAGCTCGTCGGCGTCCGGGGTGCGCACCAGCACGGTCCGGTGCCCGGTCGAGCGCGTGAACGCCTCCAGCCCGGTGTCGGCGATGAGCCGGCCGCGGCCGATGACGACCAGGTGGTCGGCGGTCAGCGCCATCTCGCTCATCAGGTGGCTGGAGACCAGCACGGTGCGGCCCTCGGCGGCCAGGTCCCGCATCAGGGTGCGGATCCATCTGATGCCCTCGGGGTCGAGGCCGTTGACCGGCTCGTCGAACATCAGCACCGCGGGGTCGCCGAGCAGGGCCGCGGCGATGCCGAGCCGCTGGCTCATGCCCAGGGAGAGGGTCCCCGCCCGGCGGCCGGCGATCTCCTGGAGGCCGACGAACTCCAGGACCTCCTCGGCCCGGCTCCGCGTGATGCCGTTGCCGTACGCCAGGCAGAGCAGGTGGTCGAGGACGCGGCGGCCGGGGTGGGCCGCGCGGGCGTCCAGCAGGGCCCCCACCTCGCGCAGGGGGAAGGGAAGGTCGGCGTAGCGGCGCCCGCGGATCGTCGCGGTGCCGCCGGTGGGGGCGTCGAGCCCCAGGATCATTCGCATCGTGGTCGTCTTCCCGGCTAATAAATTGGGGCATATAAAGAAAAGCCGGACACGGGGAGGGCACTGGTGAGTCGCGTACTGGAAAAGAGCATCCAGACGACCAAGCGCAGGATGACCGTTGATTACTCTCGCATCTCCCACGACAAGCGCGGCGCAGGCGAAGGGGTAGAGACCCAGCAGCACGAGAACGAAATGTCCGCCGACGAGCTAGGGGAGACGATCTCTCACTCCTACGTGGACAATGACGTCTCGGCATTCTCCGGCGTCGAGCGCCCGGATTACATGAATCTCCTTGCCGACATGGAAGCCGACCGGATCGGTTTGATCATCGTCCGGCATGCCGACCGCCTACACCGTTCAGTTGAGGAGGTATCGCGATTCATCAAGATCGCGCGTGCCCATAACGTCAAGCTCTACAGCGGCATGAAGGGTTCTTTCTACAACCTCAACAAGGCCGCCGGTCGCAAAGACCTGATCAACGACACGCTGAACGCCGAGTACGAGAGCGACCACCGAGGCGAGCGAGTCACCGACGCCCGCAAGCGCCAGGCCAGGCAAGGCGTATGGGGCGGAGGAGTCCGGCCCTACGGGTGGGGAGTGGACACCGGCCGTGTTAGGTCTGTGTGCGTCAACCCCAAAGCCCCCGTGGCCGATCGAGTCTATGAAGACCGGCCCGTTCTCGATATGAGCCAGCACAACCCGAAAGAGGCAGCCGAGATCAAGCGATGGGAACAGGCGGTACTGGCCGGAATCCCGATGAATCAGATACTCGCCGATCTTGCCCGGCGTAACGTGCCGACCCCAGCCGAGACGGACGGGCGGACCCTGCGACGCAAGGGCAAGGAGATCGAGATCCAGGGATGGCACTCCCGTACGATCATCCAGATTCTGACAAACCCCCGCGTGTCCGGCCACACCGTCTATAACGGCGAGATCGTAAAAAGGAACGCCTACACGCCGATCATCGAGGAAGACCGCCGCCAAGCGATCATCACCATCTTTAAAGACCCCGCGCGCAAGACCGCCGCCGGGAACACGCCCAAGTGGTTAAACAGCCTCATTGCTCAGTGCGGCTTGTGTAACGACGGCTCTACGGGCCGCGTGCGATACATCGCGGGAAGCCCCTACTACCGGTGCGGCTCAAAGGGACACTGCTCCACCCCGGCCATCGAGACCGACAGGTACGTACAAGACGTCATGATCGCGCGCCTGTCACGGGCAGACGTCGCCGAGCTACTGCCCACCACACGCCCCGATCTGGACATCCAGGCACTACGGGATGAACTGGTAACCCTTGAGGCACAGAAGCAGGACGCGGCCCTCCTGTTTGGCCAACGGGCGATCGATGCCAGCCAGCTTGCGACGATCACGGCAACGCTAGAGGCACGGATCAGCGCCATCCACGCCGACCTGTCCGAGGCGTCCGCACAGAGCCCGCTGGCTGACTTCGTGTCCACCACCGACGTCGCCAAGACGTGGGAGAGTCTGACGTTGGGCCACAAACGCGAGATCATCAAGCTACTGGCAACGATCACTTTGGTTCCGGTCGGACGCGGACGAAGGCCCCCCATCCATGAACGGGTCATCATCACGCCGAGGAAGTGACCCCCGCAACGAGGCAACAATGAAGCCGCCCCCGCTGATTGATGCTCAGCGGGGGCGGCCCCTTACGTTTCACGCTATCGCGTTGTTCTCAGCAGCAGCGCCAGGCGGTCACTCTGCCGTTGGGTCAGCGGAGGCCAGCCATCCACCATGGCCTTGATGAACTCCGCATACTCGCCGTTGCCGTCTTCGCTCTCGATCCCTTCCCCGCGTGTCGTTGACCGAGCCCTTCCCGCCGCAGACCCCTCCCTGTCACTACTGGCCGCATGTGCTTGACGTGCCCCTGACTACTGACGGTAGTCAGGAGTTTGGTGTGCCTCCATTTCGAGCCAACCCGCCCACCCACCCGAGCAGCTCTATGGCGCTTCGCCCGTCCCCCTGGGGCGCCTGACCACCTGCCGACTGGACCTATCGGGCGCAGGCACACCTAGTGATGATCACGCTCATCCTCTTCCTCCTCGCTCCGGAAAATAAAGTGGATCTTGAGGCCGATCGTCAGCGAGAGCGCTATGCACGTCAGCCACGTCACGAGATCCATCTACTCTTCTCCCTCCCCGGTGGCCCGCCTAGAGACCCCCGCCGACCAACCCCAGGTACGTCGGCCTTCCCCCGTCATGTGTCCCACCCACGCCTGAGCCACCCCAGGCCGCTCACACTCCACCATCGCCCAGTGCGACACCTGATCCCACGTCGCATGCAGCGACCACGACGGCCCCGCCGACCCGTCCTCTAGGTGCGTCCCCCCCTCAAAAAGGAAGGTCCTTTGATCTGCCTCATTCGGCGACGTGTTGCCTGAATTGTCGATAGTGGATGATTCGGGCGCTGATTGATCTGCCGTTTTCTCAGTCACTCGGCTACGGATCACTACCGCCGCGAAATGCGTCTGTATCGTCCTCAGTGCAACCGCCAACGTCACCTACATCGTCCCTTTCCTTGGCTGCGTATCCATCGTTGGGCTATGAGTCGATTCGGGATTGCCACCGCCACGGGTACGCCTGTCGGCTCACCCCCTGCCCGTTCTTCCAGGACCACACCGTCGAGGATCGTCCCGCTTCGTCATCGAAAATGACCCACGCTTCCCGGACGTCGGCTTTTTTGGACCTCTCCGCCGCCCAGTCACGTGCTTGCGGCCAGGTCACCCGCCATTCCTGCATTTCTTGTGGCTCTTCATCGGCATTGATGACTCCGACGATGTATGTCCGCACCGGCCACGTCGTTCCGGTCGATGACGGCAGATGATGTGACGCCAACGGCAGGACCGGACCCCGGCGCCGGTACTGCATGCGCTGGATTCGCTGCTCCCGGATTCGCCGATACCTCAACCACATCACCAGCGACCACATCACCAGCGCCGATAACGCAATGACCATTATCGTGGCCCACTCATCTACCGCGCCCCACTCATCCAGCATGAATACCGATCCTTTCTCTAAAATGGGTTTCTGTGGTCGTAGTGACTGCGACTCTCATCCAATGCCCGCCGCGCCCGCTGGTCGGCCTCCAACTCCCTCGCGTCCGACTCCGACAGCCCCCGCGTGCTACGCCATGCCCTATCGCCCCACCACTCCACCGCCCTACGCACCGAACTGACGAGCATCACCAGCCCGCAGACGATGAACACCCCCCAGTGAAACCACGAAATCCCTTCTATGAACCTCTCGAAATCGAATCCCACAGCCACACCTCCCAAGTGTTGGGATTCAGATATATCTACCTGTTAAGTCCCGTGTTTTCACCCCCTTATCAGGACATCGACATTTCCTGATAGGGAGCTCTCGGACATGGGCGGCGGGTCATTCGCCCGCGCCAGCAACTCCGCTAGATGCGCCCGCCAGGCTTGCGCCCGTGCCACCTCCCGCAGCAGCCGCACCCGCCGAGTCGGCAGCGAGGTATCCCCAGCCCGGACCGGGCGCCACAGGTAGCGGCCCACCTCCCGGCCCCCGTCGCCCGTCTCGGCCAGGCCCAGCACTTCCAGCACCCAGGCCCGCCGCTCCTGCCGGTGCTCCCTCAGGGACCGGCCCGACCACTTGCGTGAGGCCAGCACCCGCCGCCCGCCGTAGCCGAGGTTTTCGGGCTTGTGCGCCTTGCCCCGGCACCGGCCCGGCACCATGCCGGGTTTCGCGTCTTTCGGTTGCACCCCGTAGCGCAGCCAGTTCGCGCACCGAGGCGAGCAGGGCTCATAGCGCAGCGCCTCCACCAGCCGCGCCGCATGCGCCGCCCGCTCGTGATCCTCCGCCCCGATACCCCCGCCAAGACTCTTGGTCAGGTACTTGGCCAGATAGCGAATCCGCTGATCAGCATCCGGCGTCCCGGCCAAGACGCCTTGCATGTCCATCTGGTCACCGAAGCGCACCACATGCAGCGGAGCCGCCTCATCATCGGCATCCAGCCGATCCAGCGCCTCATCCCACGAGGGCAACACCTCACCCGTGCAGGGGTCCACATACGCCCCGGCGCCTTCCAGATCACCATCCAGGGCAGCGCCGTCTTCGCTGGCCACCCACGCCGGCAAACGATCACCAGAGAAGCGCACCTCATCACACGACGGCCACCACACCTGGTGATAGGTCGCCGCGACGATCTGCCGCAGATCCGCCCGTGACACCGTGCCCCGCACCGCCATGTGCAGATGCACCGCAAGCCGCCGTTGCGGCTCCACACTCGCGAAATACTGTGCGTCGAAGCCCGCCACCCGGCGAAGGTTCTGCACGAACCGATCCACCAGCTTGCCGAAGTGCAGCGCGTCCCGCGCGGCCCGCCGGTAGTCATACGCCGCCGGATCGACCGGCACCCCGTTACGCACCCGCCCGTAAGAGGGCAGCGTCAGCGTGATGAACATCGACGGGCGAAAAGCCCGCCCAGCCGACCCGGTGAACATCTGCCCCAGCGTCGTACGCCGCATCACCCGCCGAGGCAGATCCGGCGCATCCTGACGCCGCCGCGTCGAACGCTTACGCGCAACCGCCCCCGCACGCCCGCGCACATCACCCCGCAGGCCCGCCCCCTCGATCGCCTCATCCAGATCAGCGATCGCCCGATCAATCGCCTCCGTTGACTCACCCAGCGCCGCCGCCTCAGCGCGCCAGCCCTCCCACTCGGCCCGCACCATCACCAGGTCCCGCTGATCATCGGTCGCCGCCGCCGGATCCCGCACCGGCTCAGACTCCAAATGCCAGCCCTGACGGCACTGCACCGCCCGCAACGCCCGCGCCCGCCGAGCACACGGGGGACACTTGCTCTCCAACGTCGCCCCACACGGCAACTGCACGATCTCCGCCGCACTGCTTTGCGTGTCGGTCACCCGCATCGGGATCGGGTACAGACACACCCCGTTCTCGATCGCGATCTGTTCGACCACTTCCGTCGCGAGCGTCTGGACCGTCCGCAGCGCCCGCGACACCACCCCCGCCTCATGCCCGGTGTCGGTCAGAGCGCCCACCCCTCGTACGGGTCGAACTCGCCCGCCAGCTCCGCCCCGTCCGGCGTCGTGTGCTCGAACTCCATCGGATACAGCACCGCTTGCCGCCCGCACCCCTGGCACTCGGCCATCCCGCGCAGCACATCCACGAAGATGTGACCCACCACCCCGCACGCGCAGCCCCACTCGGCCAGATATCCGCCCCGCACCATCAGCGCCACGCCTCCCGTACGTCCGAGTACCGCAAGATCATGTTTTTGATGTCGTCATCGCTGACGTAGGCCGACCGCACCCGCAGCGGAGTCGGCGAGGTCTCCAACCGCACGAACGCGATCCCTGCCCCGATCGACGGGTCTGCCGGATCGTGTGGGATCTGGTCGGCCAGCGCCCCCCGGTCCCGCGCGCCGTCGCCGAGAACCATGTCCACCTGTTCGGCCTCATCCAGGCGAAGCGCGATCTTGTCGGGGAACAGGTTGCGGATGTTCATGACCTCTTTGCGCGGGTCCTGCAACGCGGCCATCACCCCGACGCCGACCGCGCGGCCTTGTGTGGTCAGCGTCGCCAGCGCCGCCATGGTGCGCGCCTTGAGACCCTTGTCCGGCTGATAGGCGGTCAAGAACGCCACCTCATCGACCATGACGAGGATGAACGGGTCATCGACGGTCGGCACGTGCGAGCGCCGCACCCCCGCATACCGGCTGGCCCGCTCCTGCATGAGGGCCACCGCGCGTTCCAGCAGCTCCACGCACTCCAATGGAGTCGCGGCAAACTCGTTCAGCAGGTCTTTGCCGAAACTCAACTCCATGCGCTTGGGGTCCAGGCCCCAGACTTGCGCCAGTCCCGCATCCATCGCGGGCAGCAGGCCCCGCACCGTGCCCCACAACCACGAGCCCTTACCCGCACCCGTCGCCCCGGCGATCAGAACGTGTGTGCCGTGAACCTTCAGCCGGTACGGGGTGCCGTCCTCACACAAGCCGATATCCACCGTGCCCACCACCGGCCGCGCCGGAATCGGCCGCGCCTGCAACACCCTGGCCAACGGGTCACGCCGGGGAAAGGTCAGCGTCAACCGACCCGGCCGAGGCGACGACACCCGACACCAAGGCGCACCGAAACCATGCGCGAGGTTGGGCGCCCGCGCCGTCCAGTCCTCATCCGACTGCCCCGACAGCATCCGCACCGTCACCACATCCGCCCACGACGAGCACGACACCCGCAACAGGTCCGGCGTGTAGGTGCGCCCGCCGATCGAGCGGCGCAGCCCCGTCACCGCCAGCACCGACCCCCACCGACGCCGATACACCCACCCCCACCGCCACCACGCCACCAACGGCCAGCCCAGCACCCGCATACCCAGCACCGGCCAAAACCCCGCCCACGTACTAACCGCGCAGATCACCGCCCCCACCAGGATCAGCGCCGTCCGCGCCCCCAGCGCGTAAACCATCCCCGAGGTCACCGCCACCAGCGAACACACCACCGGGTGACGCACCACCAGATGCACCACCCCCACCACCAAACGCCACAACAGAATCAGCAGCGTGATAACGGCCGGAGTGCGAACTACGGTCGGCGCGAACACCACCGCCGTCTCAGGCGTGGTCGAAACAAGGCCGACCTCTTCCGAGCCCGGCAATCGGCGCAGCAAAACAACCCCTCCTATCGTCGGTGAGAAATGCGGACAGGCCGCAGGATCACGAAAGAGCCGACAATGCGGGGGCCGCCCTCATCCATCGACGGCCCCCGCCCAACCCGCTTACGGGTTAATAGGGTCGCGGCCCTTCGGGGTTGCCTTGACAGGCGGAGACACCGGCCGAACCCCCGTCGCGCGATATGAGTACGCGATCCGCTCGTTACTGATCCACGGCGTCACTGTCATCCCGTCGAAAACCACGGGAATGAACGACAGGCCCAAAGCGGCCATCTCCGGGGGAAGCTCAGGCAGCACCGGCATCTCAGGTGCGCTGATCTTGATCGGGATCGTCTTGTTAGCGGCCCTGGCCTCAGGGTCCGCGTCCAGCACCGGGACACTCCACTCCGGCATACCGGACACCTTGTCACGCGAGGGCACCGGCTTACCCGGCGTGCTCGCGTCGTAGTCGTTGACCGGTGTAACCGGACCGACGACGAAACAACCGTAGGGAAAAACGTCTTCGAACCGTACAGGGATGCGTCCCTGTAGTGCCAATTGCGACTCTCCTTTGATCGGCGACGTGTGAATGATCCAACGGCCACGCCTTATCGCCGGTTCCTCCCACGGCGTACCGATTGCGGTTACGGACATCCATAAGTGCCGTAGACGCCCTCATGACCGATATGTGACCCATCGGTAACAGTGGGCGTCGCCCTCACCAGGGGTATACACAACCCCCTACTAGTACGGGATTGCCCTGTGATGCACATCACACCCCATCCGAAAAGGCGCGAGTCAATCCGTCCCAAACGGGATGACCACTTCCCATGCCTACCGATCACCCATTCCCTACCGTTGGACCATGTCCAACCCGCGCCCGCACCGTCGCGCCCCCCGTACTTTCCCTAACCTGTCACGCCGCCCAGTCCCGCAGCGCAGAGTCACCCGCACTTTCACGAACCTGTCACGTCGCCCAATTCCAATAGACAACAAGCCGCCCACTTCATCACCGCCACCACCCACCGCGCCATGGTTGGGCCGCATTTTCAGCCGCCGCTCGCCCATTACCCCACCAACCCGCGCAGAACTCGATGCCCTCTCTGCCAAAGAACGCCAAGAACTCATCGACGCCCGCCGCCAACGCCCCCTTCAAACACTCACCACACTCGTCACCGTAGCCGGTGTGCTGTTGGGTGTCACGTTCACTGGCTACGGATTCACCTACACCGCCCAAACCCTCAGAGCCACCCAAGAAGGCCAGATCACCGACCGCTACACCAAGGCCGTCGAACAACTCGCCTCCCCTGCCACCGACGTACGACTCGGCGCCATCTACGCCCTCCAACGCACCGCCAAAGACTCCGAACGTGACCGCCCCCCCATCCGCAATCTCCTCACCGCATTCGTCCGCAACCACGACTTTTGCTCAACGAAGAAACCACCAAAACAGTGCCACAAAAGGTCATCGAAAAAATTTATTACAACACCCAAAACGCGACTGGCCGCCGATGTCTATGCAGCCCTCACCACCGCACAAACCCTTACCGCCTCCAATGACACACCACTCGACTTTTCACAAATACGCTTCCCTAACGCGGACCTGGGGGACGCGAACTTGATCCGCGCGAACTTGATCCGCGCGAACCTGTTCGGCGCGGACCTGTTCGATGCGAACCTGATTCAAGCGAACCTGAGCGGCGCGGACCTGTTCGGCGCGGACCTGTTCGATGCGACCCTGATTCAAGCGAACCTAAGCTACGCGCACCTGAGCTACGCGTACCTGAGCTACGCGAACCTGTTCGGCGCGGACCTGTTCGGCGCGACCCTGAGGGACGCGAAAATGAACGAGACGGACCTGGGCCGCGCGAAACTGGGCCGCGCGGACCTGAGCCGCGCGAACCTGAGCTACGCGAACCTAAGCGATGCGAACCTGAGCCTCGCGCACCTGTTCGGCGCGGACCTGTTCGGCGCGTACCTGAGCCGCGCGAACCTGAGCTACGCGAACCTGAGGGACGCGAACCTGAGAGGCGCGAGCCTGATCGGCGCGGACCTGAGCCACGCGAACCTGATCGGCACGGACCTGAGGCACGCGGACCTGAGAGGCGTTAAAGGAATGACTTCGGAGGAGATCAGGGCTCAGGCCCTCACCGATGCTGATACCAAGTTCTGAATTGCCGAATTGTTCTTATCAGTATCAAGACGGGCGGCAGCGCTCCGCGCCGCCGCCCGGCGGGGCGTGCCCGCCCCCGCCGGGCAGACATCGGGACCGGGCATGCGGCGTGGCCGCCGGTCCCGCCCCGCGCCCGCCCACCGGGAACGGGCAGACCCCGCCGCCCACCGCACCAGCCCCCGCCGCACCGAACGCACCCGCCGACCGGGAACGCGCAGCCGCCCCAGGCCCAAGCCGACGCGATGACATACACCCGCCCAGTACGTCACCCATAAGACGTACCGACCCCCATCACAGCCAACACCCGATGTGGGGCCGCTTCGACTGGCAGGCCCCAACCGCTACGCGGCCCCTCCGGGGTCCTGCGGATTGGCGCCGGCCCGCTCCGCTCCGTACTCCCGATACGGTCTACCCCGCTCCAGATAACCCGCCCTCTTCGCCGGGGGATGCAGCAGCACGCGGCACTCAATACATCTGCACTTGACCGTCTTGGCTACGTGTACCGACCCATGCCGCAAGTCAGGATCACGCACCGCCAGCAGCGCCCCTTCAAGGTCAGAGGCCCACTCATCGTCATAGGCCCGCCACGTCATCACCTGACGCAGGCGGTAGCCGTGCCGCTTCATCACCCGCGCCAAGTCCTCATCCAGGCAACTACCCCCCGCCAG